>PIVZ01000604.1 GCA_003354045.1 bacterium | reverse complement strand
CCAGCGCGTCGGCGAGCCGTCGGAGCGAACTATGACGAAATCGTCGAGCTCGCCATGGTCGAAGACCACATGGCCGCGGACCAGGTCGTCAACGATCGTGTCTCCGGCCAATGGGCTGCGGAAACGCACCACGGCCTTCTCGCCCCCGGCGGGCTCGCGGCCGAGGTCGCGGCAGGTTCGATCGTAGGCGGGGCTACGGCCCGACTCCTGCGCGGCCTTGCGCTTGGCCTCCAACTCCTCGGGCGTGCAGAAACAGTAGTAGCACTCTCCACTTTCGAACAACTGGGCGACCACGCGCGCGTGGTAATCCCCGCGCTCGGTCTGGTAGAAGGGCCCTTCGTCGTAGTCGAGCCCCAGCCACGCAAGACCGTCCAGGATGGCATCGACGTACTCCTGCGATGAGCGTTGCCTATCGGTGTCCTCGACGCGTAGCACGAAGCGCCCCCCCTTACGGTGGGCATACAAGTAGTTGAAGAGAGCCGTGCGCGCTCCGCCGATGTGCAGATGTCCCGTAGGGCTCGGAGCGAAACGAGTTCTAACCTCCGTCATGCGGCGGACTCAACCACGCACGCGGCAACGGTTCAAACCTCGGCCCTCCGCCCCCCGCAGTGCGTTAAGCAAGCGCCGCCTTGACGCCAAACGAACGGCCGTTCACATGACCGACGACGTCTTGATGCACCTAACGGACGGCGTTTGCCGCAGCGTCGGAGAGAGTGCGTTGCGTCATCACGACAACCCACTTGGCACTCGCATCACGGTCTCCGCCACGCGCTTTCACAAAACGAAGCGTTGCGCAAGAGACGAAACGCACAACCCCCAACCGGAGAGATAGTGTGCGTTGGTCATGCATGAGAGTTGCCGTCAACTCCGACGGGGCGCATAATTTTTACAAAGCTACTTGAAGAGAGTCATGGAGTACTGCGTATAGTTTAGATGAACTGAATAAAAAGCGATCCACGGGGGACCTGCATATCGAACCGGACGGTTAACGAACCTTGAGGGGAGGAGCGGAACGATGAACGAGACGAGTAGGAGCTTCGAAGAGATCATCAAGGCTGATCGTGCCGTAACCAACGCCACAGAATGGAGCGGCACCTTCCTCGATTATCTCGAGACCATCCGTGAGGATCCCACGATCCCCAAGCTGGCGCACGCGAGAGTATACGAAACGATAATCGACCAGGGTGTCACGGACATCCCGGAAGGTGAGCTTACCACAGGTCTGTACGCCGACGGCGTAAGCAAAATATACGACTTCTTCTCTGAAGAGTTCTTCGGCATCGAGAAAGTTCTCGGTCAAATCGCTCGCTACTTCCACTCTGCGGCGCTCAAGGGCGAGGAAGCCCGCCAAGTCCTCTACCTCATGGGCCCGGTGGGCTCGGGCAAGAGCTCACTGGTCGAGAAACTCGAGACGGCTCTGGAAGAAGGCCCGCCTTTCTACGCCATTGCCGGCTGCCCCATGCACGAGGAACCGCTCCACCTCATTCCGCGGCACCTTCGAAAGGAGTTCGAGAAGATGCTCGGCCTGCACATCGAAGGCGACCTCTGTCCGGTCTGCCGGCATCGCCTGACCGAGGAGTTCGACGGCCACTACGAGCAAGTACCCGTAGAAACTGTGCACTTCTCGCGCCGGCGCCGGGTCGGCATCGGCGTGGTTCCGCCGGTCGACCCCAACAACCAGGACACCTCGGTGCTCATCGGTAGCGAGGATATCTCGAAACTCGACGCCTACTCGGAAGGCGACCCGCGCGTGCTCGACCTCAACGGTGCGCTCAACGTGGCCAACCGCGGCCTCTGTGAGTTCATCGAGGTTTTCAAGAATGACACCGAATATCTGCACGCGATGATTACGGCGACTCAGGAGAAGATGATCCCGGCGCCGGGTAGGCACGGCATGGTCTACGTCGATGGCGTGATAACGGCCCATTCGAACGAGGCCGAGTGGCAAAAGTTCCGCGCCGATCACACCAACGAGGCGATCCTCGATCGCATCGTCGTCATCAAGGTTCCCTACAACCTGAGACTCGACGAGGAGGTGAAGATCTACTCGAAGATCATCGACAGGAGCGACTTCCAGGCCCACATCGCTCCGCACACCGTGGAGATCGCCTCGATGTTTGCGATTCTCTCGCGCCTCGAGCCTACAGCGAAGTGCGACCCGATGACCAAGCTCAAGATCTACAACGGCGAGGAAGTGCTCGAGAAGGGCAAGACCAAGAAGATCGACGTCAACGAGCTCCGTGACGACACCAAGCGTGAGGGCATGGACGGCATCTCCACGCGCTTCACCATGAAGGCTCTCGACAACGCCCTCTCGGACAGCGCCGGCGCCGCGTGCATCAATCCGATAAGCGTGCGCGAAGCCCTCGTCAGCATGGTGCGCGAGGCCGACTTCTCCGACGACACGCGCAAATCCTACCTCGAGATACTCCAAGACACGCTCAACAAGGAGTACCAGGAGATCCTGGAGAAGGAGGTTACGAAGGCTTTCGTCTTCTCGTTCTCCGAGCAGGCTGATGCCCTGTTCCAGAACTACCTCGATCACGCCGAGGCTTACGTCAACAAGTCGAAGGTAAAGGACCGTAACACCGGCGAAGAGCTCAAGCCCGACGAGCCGTTCCTCAAGTCGATAGAAGAGCAGATCGCCGTCATCGGCTCCGCGGCCGACGGCTTCCGTCAGGACGTGATCGCCTACCTGTGGTCGAGCTCGCGGCGCGGCGCCAGTGTTGACTACCAGAGCTACGAGCCGCTGTCGCAGGCCATCGATAAGAAGCTCATGTCGTCGGTACGCGACCTGAGCCGCATTGTCACGCGCGCAACGACGAGGGATCAGGAGCAGACAACGAAGTACGACTCAATGGTCGGCAATCTGCTGGAGCACGGCTACTGCCCGCACTGCGTAGACGTCGTGCTCAAGTACGCGGCCAACAACCTCTGGAAGGACTGAGGTCGCCTAGATGGGCTCGTTTCGCCCCAAGCGCAAGATCTCCTCTGATCGAAGTGCAGGCGACCGCCTGCGCCACCGCCAGAAAGTCCGCTCGTCCATCATCGACAACATAGCAGAGCTGAAAATAACCCTCTACGCCTTCTGGGCATTATCACAAAAAGAAGGCAAAGTGCGCTTCTTACGCCTCGCCGATTTCCTC
>PIVZ01000074.1 GCA_003354045.1 bacterium | reverse complement strand
GGCTGACACGTTTGCAAAGCTGGCATCCACGGCACCGAGAGGCGCGGTGTCGGCAGGGCGTTCTCCGGCGCTTTACTGGCGGGCCCGCTCCCTCGAGCGCCTCGGGCAGAAAGATGCCGCCGAGGTTGCCTACCGCCGAGTCCTCGACGAATTCCCGGACGGCTACTACGCCTACGCTGTCGAGCGACGCACGGCTCTGAGGGCACGCAAGCCCGAGACGGCCGTCCTGGAGCGCGTTGACCCGGGCGACCTGTCGGCTGCCGCCCGCCGGGCCTGGCAACGCGCCGAGGCGCTGCGTGCAGCGGGCCTCCAGGGGGCAGCCGCGCGCGACCTCGCGTTGAACTTCGGCCGCCTCGGCACGGCCGAGAAGCGGCGCCTGCTGCCTTTGCTCGGCGAGGTCGGCGCCGACGCCCTGGCCTACCACGCGGCCCAACACCTCCACCATCGCGGTGCGCTCGGCAGCGCCGAGCTGAGCGGGTTCCTCTACCCGCTCGCCTACCGCGACATGGTGACGCGAGCGGCGGCCGCTCACCGCGTCGATCCCTTCCTCGTCTACTCGTTGATGCGCCAGGAATCCGCCTACGACGCCAACGCCGTTTCTCCCGCCCAGGCCCTCGGCCTCATGCAGCTGCTCGAGTCGACGGCGAGCAGGATGGCCTCTGCGGCCGGCCTGACCGGCATCGAGCGCCAGATGTTGTTTGATGCCGACACCAACATAAGGCTCGGCACCGCCTATCTGGCCGAGCTCGCCGAGCGTTTCGACGGCGACCCCGTGCTGATGCTTGCCGCCTACAACGCCGGCGAGACGCCTGCCGAGCGCTGGCAAAAGAATGCCGGCCACCTCGACGAGGACGAGATGATAGAGCGCATCAGCTACCGCGAAACGCGCGATTACGTGAAGAAGGTGCTGAGGAACCTGCGTAACTACCGCCGCGCCCACCCGGTGCGCATAGTCCGTTGAAGAACCCGCTCCCGTCGCCAGGCGCTCGCGGCCTCGTCAGCCGCGGGTGTGCAAGGCCGCTAGCAGACGCCGTGGCAGGTTGCCGAAGGCACCGTTCGACATGCACACGACCACCTCTCCGGCCGCTGCCTCGGCCGTGAGCCGCTCGAGGATCGCGTCAGGCCCATCGGCGCTCCAGGCCTCGACGCCGCCGTTTTCGAGCTCCTCGACGAGCCGGTCGGTCGAGAGCATCTCTTCGGGACGCAGAGGGTCGTTCTCCTTGGCATAGACCGCACTGAGCACTGCCACATCGGCCGTGCCCAAGGCGCGAGCGTAATGCTCCTGGAAGATCGCGCGGCGGGTGGTATTGGAACGTGGCTCGAAGACGGCGCGCAGAGGGCGACCGGGATAGCGCCCGCGGATCGCGGCGATGGTGGCAGCCACCGCGGTGGGATGGTGAGCGAAGTCGTCGATCACCAGCACACCGCCGGCCTCGCCGATGATCTCCTGACGGCGCGCTGCTCCCTGGTAGCCGGCCAGGGCCTCGCGCACGGCCGCCAGGTCTACCGAGAACTCGCGGCACAAGACGTACACTGCCAACGCGTTCAGCGCGTTCATCTGACCCGGTATCTCGAGGCCCAATGTCTCCTCGGTGTTGCCCTCATAGACGACGTCAAAGAGAGTGCCCGGTGGCCCGGGCCGAACGTTGGCTACTCGCCAACGCGCGTTCTCTCCGCTCCCGTAGCCTATGAAACGTCCGCGGCCTACTCCGGCCACGGCGTCGAGCAAGTCAGCGTAGTCGGTACACCCGACCAGCGGCGCCCCGGCCGGGAGTAGCTCGGAGAGCCTCACAAACGCCGACTTCACGTGATCGAGATCGCGATAGATGTCGGCGTGATCGAACTCGACGCTGGTGACAATGGCGGCCTCGGGCCGGTAGTGAAGGAACTTCGGCCCCTTGTCGAAGTAGGCGCTGTCGTACTCATCTCCCTCGATGACGAAGAAATCGCCGGCAGCGGCGCGAGACAGGCGGCCGAGGTCGCGCACCCGTCCGCCGACCAGATAGCCGGGGTCGAGGCCGGCAACCTGTAAGCAGCGCGCAAGCATTCCCGTGGTGGTCGTCTTGCCGTGGGTGCCGGCGACCACCAGTGGGCGTTTATCGGCCAGGAAGAAACGCGAGACCGCCTCCGGGAAGGAGATACGTTCGATACCGAGCCGCTCGACCTCGACGGCCTCGGCATTCTCGCGAGTCACCGCGTTGCCGATTACCGCCAGGTCGGGACGCGGTTCGAGATGAGAGACGTCGAAACCGATCAAGATCTCCAGACCTGCCTCGGCCAGCGCCTCGCTCATCGGCGGAAAGGCCGCCTTGTCGGAGCCGGTCACACGGTAGCCGGCCTCATCGAGCATGACCGCCAGCGGGCCCATGCCCATACCGCAGATGGCGACCATGTGTACGTGCGGGGCCTTGTCATTCATCGCGCGCGATTCCCACCGGCGTCCAGTGTCCTGAATACGGCATCGTGAAGGCGGGGCCTCAGCTCACGAATCCTGTCGTCATCGGCCTTCGGATGCACGCGGTTGGTAAGCAGCACGACGTGGACTCCACGCCGCCGGTCCACCCATAGCGAGGTTCCGGTAAAACCGAGATGCCCAACGGCATCGTCCGAGACCAGCCGCCCGGCGGAGGAGCCACCGGGCGTCGGCGTATCCCAGCCGAGCGCCCACGTCGAGCCTGCCACTATCTCCTGGCGCCGCCAGCACTCACCCACCGACCCGGCCTCCAGCAGTCTCCCCTTGCCGGCAGACGCGGCCACATACTCGGCCGCGATGAGGTGCACGTCGCGAGCAGTCCCGAACAGTCCCGCATGGCCGGCCACGCCGCCCATCGCGTAGGCGTTCTCGTCTTGCACCGTTGCGTGCGTGACGCGGCCGCGCCAGTTGCAAAGCCCTGTAGGCGCGGTGCGCTCGGGCCACTCGGCAGGGCCGCCGGCAGTAACGAAACCGGCCGTTTCGGCGCCAAGCGGCGCGAAGACATCACGCTCCGCCAGATCGTCGAGGCTGCGGCCGGCGCTCTCTTCGATCAGGTGGCCGAGAACGATGAAGCCGACGTCGCTGTAAACAGCGGCCTGCCCGGGCGGCGCTTCCAGTGGTTCTGCAGCCGCCAGCGCGAGAACTTCCGCGCGCGCCTCGCCCACCAGCGCCGCCTGCCCCGCCTGCTCGAAGTAGCGCCGGTGGGCGGGCAGGCCTGAGGCGTGGGCCAGTAGCTGCCTCAGCGTGACGGCCGAACGCTCTTCAAAATCGACGGCCGCGGCAAACCGCGGAGAGTGAGCGGCGACCGAGTCCTCGAGGGCCAGCCTTCCCCGCTGAATCTCGAGCAGCAGGCAGGTGGTGGTAACCAGCGGCTTGGTCAGAGAGGCCAGGTCGTAGATGGTGTCGGGCGAGGTCGGCCGGTCGCCCGGCCCCAACCCGAGCATGCCGACCGCGCTCTCCACGAGCACCTCGCCGCCGCGACCCACCAGCAGCACGGCCCCCGGAAAGACACCGTCATCGACGGCACCTTCCAGCAGCCGGTCGATCTCTGCCCACGCCGGGTTAGCCCGCATGGGCCGCCCGTGGCTGCGCGGCAGTCGCCGCCAAGACACGCTCCGCGGCCATCGCGACCTGACCGGCGCGGCGCACATCCTCGAGCGGGCCTTTGACAGCGTGCAACGGCGAGCCCCGCCGACGCTTCATGTGGCAAACGCGGGCTCGAGCAGTTCGATACCGCCTCCGTCCCCATCAAGACGCGCCCGGCAGCCGAGCGGCAACACTGCATTGTTCGACCCGTGTCCGGCATCCACTCCGTAGACGACGGGGTAGGCGGTGCCGGCCAGAACCTCCATGGTAATCTCGCGCAACACACCCGGCCCCTGCCCGTCGTCGCAATCGAGCATCGGGCCGAACGCAACGCCGGCAACCTGATCGAGCTTACCCGCGTGGCGGAGGTGCGTGAGCATACGGTCGATGCGGTAGGGCTTCTCGGCCACGTCCTCGAGGAAGAGCAAGCAGCCGCGCGTGTCGATCTCGTAGGGCGTGCCAAGGGTGGTCACAAGCACCGACAGGCAGCCGCCGATAAGCGGCCCCTCGCCGCTCCCCGGCCGCCAGCTCTCGGTAAAAGAGCCGTCCCACCAGTCGTCTTCCCCGAACAGGAAGCGGCGGAAGCGCTCCTGCGCGGCGGGCGTGTAGTTGATGAGGTCGGCCGCCGGCATGGGCCCGTGGTAGCAGACCATCGAGGCCTCCGAGACCAAACGGTTGAGCAACAGCGTGAGGTCGCTGAAGCCGACCACGATCTTGCGGTCGCGACGGGCCAGCTCGACATCGAAGGTCTCGAGCAGACGCGAGCAGCCGTAGCCGCCGCGTGCGGCCAGCACGGCCCGCACCTCGGCACTGGCAAAGAGCTCCTCGAGGTGGTTGCCGCGGGCGCTGTCCGAGCCCGACATGTACCGTCTCGGGGCATTCTCGGGCAGGGTCCTTACGCCGAGTCCCCAGGATTCGAGCAGTGCAACGGAACGGGCCACGCGCATCGGATCGCAAACGCCGGCCGGGGCGGCCAAAGCCACCGTGTCTCCGGGCTCGAGAGGAAGTGGCTTGTCAGGCAACGCGCGCTAGACCTCGCGGCTCAAAATGAGCGGTCGGCGCCCCACCGGGGGCGGCCACGCACAACAGGCTCCGAGCGCCCTAAGTACTTGACCTTTCTACAGTTTCTGGCCATTACTGTCAACGTCGCCAGCCTCGTGCCAGGCCTTCCGCTTGAATCCGCTCGGCGGCTTGCGCAATAAACCCGTGCGCCATGTCCGAACCTAGCACAGAAGAGATCGGGAGGATCGCAGCCGCAGTAGCCGCCGACCTGTGCCAGCGCGAGCCGCGCGTGGTCGAAGGGGATGCCGGACTGGTCGCGGCTGTCGTGGCCGGCGTCATCCGCGCCAACTTTGCCGAGGAAGCCGAGATCATCCGCGAGACACACAAGGCCTTCGAGGCCATGGGAAGCGCGGCGGCGGGAATGGACCGCGGCAAGTTGCTGGCGGGAATCCGCGAGCGCCTAGCCAAGCAACGGGGCTTTGCCCTGTAGGAGGCAGGAGGGTGCGCAAGCTCAGCGAGGGCCGAATCGAGGCACTGGCACTGGCCGTCGCCAAGGCGCTCAAGGCCGAGGGCGGCCTCCGCGTGGCCGATGAGGGCGCAACCGTACGCGCCACGGCCGCGCGCCTGCAGGCCTCCATGGGCAGCGACCCCGGCCGCGATGTGGCCGTACGGGCTCGTATAGCCTCTCTCAGCCGCCAGGTTCCCGAGGGCAGCCGCGAGTGGGACGTCCTGTACCGGCAGTACTGGGAGGAGCTGGCCCGCAGAGGCTGAAACGGGCCTCATCCAAGAGCCGGCGGCGGGCCTGCGAGAGCCATTTTTTCCCTGCGCCGCCTTGACTTCGTACCCACCATACTTAAGGTTCCGGGAGTTTGGTCAGCAGCAACCCCGGCCTCGGGGAATTCATTCACGCTGCCGCAAGGGCATTTCACTTTACCAGTCGAGGAGGCTTGCAGAAGAAATGAAAATGCGTCCGTTACACGATCGCGTGCTCGTCAGGCGAGTCGATGAAGAAGAAACCACCGCCGGCGGGATCATCATCCCGGACACCGCCAAAGAGAAACCGCAGGAAGGCAAAGTAGTGGCCGTCGGGAAGGGACGGGTCGGTGAGGATGGCAAGGTCCGCAAGCTGGACGTCAAGGCGGGTGACAGTGTGCTGTTTGGAAAGTATTCCGGCAGCGAGGTCACGATTGACGGTGTCGAGCACCTCATCATGCGCGAGGACGATATCCTC
Organism: bacterium; assembly: GCA_003354045.1. Lineage (GTDB taxonomy): Bacteria > Desulfobacterota > Binatia > UBA1149 > CAITLU01 > PIVZ01. Next base: position 7,362 of record PIVZ01000074.1, on the reverse strand, counting down.
GGCATCATCAGCTAACTCTAGTCTTACTCACGCAGAGGAGAACGTAGGAAATGGCAAAGATCGTTAATTTCGGTCAGGAGGCCCGCGACAAGCTACTGAAGGGCGTCAATCTCCTGGCCGACGCAGTAACCGTGACCCTCGGCCCACGCGGCCGTAACGTAGTGCTCGAGAAGTCCTGGGGTGCGCCCAACGTAACCAAGGACGGCGTCTCGGTGGCCAAGGACATCGAGCTGGCCGACAAGTTCGAGAACATGGGAGCGCAGATGGTCAAGGAAGTCGCTTCCAAGACCTCGGACGTGGCCGGTGACGGCACCACCACGGCCACGGTGCTGGCGCGCTCGATTTTCAGCGAGGGCGTCAAGATGGTGGCCGCGGGCCACGATCCGATGTCGATCAAGCGCGGCATCGACAAGGGCGTAGAGGCCGTCGTCGAGAAGCTCCAGAAGATGTCGAAGTCGACCAAGAGTCGTGACGAGATCGCCCAGGTGGGATCAATCTCGGCCAACTCGGACACCACCATCGGCGAGATCATCGCCGAGGCCATGGACAAGGTCGGCAAAGAAGGCGTCATCACGGTCGAGGAGAACAAGGCCTTGGAGACGACCCTCGAGGTCGTCGAAGGCATGCAGTTCGACCGCGGCTACCTTTCCCCGTACTTCGTGACCGACCCCGAGCGCATGGCCGCCACGCTCGAGGACTGCATGATCCTCATCCACGAGAAGAAGATCTCGACCATGAAGGATCTGCTGCCGGTGCTCGAGGCCATCGCCAAGTCGGGCAAGCCGTTGCTGATACTGGCCGAGGACATCGATGGAGAGGCCCTGGCCACGCTGGTGGTCAACAAGATCCGCGGCACGCTCAACTGCGCAGCCGTCAAGGCCCCGGGTTTCGGCGACCGCCGCAAGGAGATGCTCAAGGACATCGGCACCCTGACCGGTGGTAAGGTCATCGCCGAGGAGCTCGGCCTCAAGCTCGAGAACGTCGCTCTGGGCGACCTCGGTAGGGCCAAGCGCATCGTCATCGACAAGGACAACACCACGATCATCGATGGCGCCGGCAAGAAGTCCGACATCGACGGGCGTATCGGCACCATCCGCGCTCAGATCGAGGAGACCACCTCCGACTACGATCGCGAGAAGCTCCAGGAGCGGCTGGCCAAGTTGGTCGGCGGCGTCGCCGTCATCAAGGTCGGCGCGGCCACCGAGATCGAGATGAAAGAGAAGAAGGCACGCGTCGAGGACGCGTTGCACGCTACGCGCGCGGCCGTCGAGGAAGGCATCGTTGCTGGCGGCGGCGTGGCCCTCATTCGCTGCGTCGACGCACTCAACAAGCTCGATGTGAACGACGAGGAAGCGGTCGGCGTGAAGATCCTGGCCACGGCCATCGAAGGGCCGACCCGCTGGATCGCCACCAACGCCGGCGCCGAGGCCTCGATCGTCATCGACAGGATCCGTGCCGGCAAGCAGAGCTTCGGATACAACGCCGCCACCGATACCTTCGAGGACATGATCAAGGCCGGGATCGTCGATCCGACCAAGGTGGTGCGTACCGCTCTGCAGAACGCTTCCTCGGTAGCCGGGCTGCTGCTCACGACCGAGGCCACCGTGGCCGACAAGCCCGAGGAGAAGGCGGGTCCGGCGATGCCTCCGGGCGGCGGCATGGAGGGCATGGGCGGAATGGGAGGAATGGGCGGCATGATGTAGGCGGCGGCGTTTGCATCCGCGGCCCTCAAGCTGCAAGAAAATGGGGAGCCCCTCGCCATCATGAGGCATGGCGGGGGGCTCTTTGCATGATGGAAGCGGCGGATACGCAAGGGCTGGGCCGCTCATGTTTCCGCGAAGTGTTTACAAACGCTCCCAATAAGTGGATTATTTCCGGCTTGGAGCCAAGGAAGACGAGATGGCGGTGAGAATCCGACTCGCCAGGCATGGCGGGAAGAAAAACCCCTACTACCGTGTGGTGGTAGCAGACGAGAGAGCACCGCGGGACGGCCGGAACCTCATGCAGGTAGGCACGTACGATCCGATGAGGGATCCCGCGGAAGTCAAACTGGACGCGGAGAAAATCGGCTCATGGTTGAAGAAGGGCGCGAAACCGACACTGATCGTAGCCAAGCTGATGAAGAGAGCGGGTCTGACGGGCTAAGCCCGCAGACTCCGGCACTCAAGGAGCTCGTCGAGTTCCTTGCTCGGAATCTCGTCACCAAGCCCGAGGCTGTCGAGGTAACCGAGCATCAGAGCGACAACACCTGGGTTCTCGAGCTACACGTGCACAAGGAAGACCTGGGCCGCGTCATAGGTAAGCAAGGCCGAACGGCGAAATCTCTGCGCACCATCATCAACGCCGCCGCATCCCGAGCCAACTGCAAGGCTTCGCTCGAGATTGTCGAAGAATAGCCCCGCCCTTGCCTCGACACATCTTCCGCTAGGCAAGATCACCAAGGCCCACGGCCTCCGCGGCGGTGTCGTCGTGGCCCTCGACCCCTCGCTCGAGGGCACGCTCAGGCCGGGCATTGTCCTTGAAATATCCGGCAACACCGCGCGCACTGCGCTTACCGTCAGGACCTGCACGCAACGCAAGGCCGGTGCCCTGGTGACCTTCGACGGCGTGGCCGACCGCGAGGCGGCCGAAGAGCTGATCGGCGCACGGCTGGCCGTGACGCGCGATAGTCTTCCCGCGCTCGAGCCGGGCGAGTACTACGACATCGACCTGGTGGGCAGCGAGGTGGTCGCGGTCGGCGGTGCCGTCGTGGGTAGGCTCGCCGAAGTGATCGCCACCGGCGCCAACGACGTTTACGTAGTTGCCGCCACGGAGGGCGAGATCCTGGTGCCGGCCATCGACGGTGTGGTGCTGGAGATCGACCTCGAGGGCCGTCGCGTGGTAGTCGAAACGGCCGGGCTCGCATATCCGGAGCGCCGATCATGACCGCACCGCGCCTGCACTTCGACGTCATCACGCTGTTCCCGGAGCTGGTAGAGGCCGGCACCGAGTTCGGTGTCATCGGACGGGCACGGCAAGGGGGGCTGCTGGAAGTCCACACCCATCAGCTCCGCGACTACACCGGCGGCAGCCCCCACCCGATCGATGATGCCCCCTACGGTGGCGGGCCGGGAATGGTCATGCGTCCGGAGCCCGTCTACGCCTCGGTGGAGGACGTGGCGCAAAGCTGCACGCCCTCACGGCGGCTGCTGATGACGCCCCAGGGCAAGCGTTTCAATCAAGAGGCCGCCGCGCGGCTTGCCGGTGAATCGTCGATTCTCATCTTTTGCGGACGCTACGAGGGAGTCGATGAGCGGGTTCGCTCTTTGTTCGACGAAGAGCTCTCGATCGGCGACTACGTACTCAGCGGCGGCGAGCTCGGCGCGCTGGTGGTCATCGACAGCGTCGGCCGCCTGGTACCGGGCGTGCTCGGCAGTGAGGACTCACCCTCGCAGGAATCCTTCTCCGGCGGCCTGCTCGAATATCCCCACTACACGCGGCCCGCCGAGTTTCGCGGCATGACGGTCCCTTCCGTTCTTACCTCGGGCAATCACGCGGAGATCGACCGCTGGCGCCACGAGCAGGCAACGGCAAGAACCCGGGCGCGGCGCCCGGACCTGCTCGCCGGTGCCACCTCCGAGACCGACGAGGACGACGAGGGTTGAGATGGCCGACCTCTACGTCGCTCTCCTGCACCATCCCGTGCAAGACAAGTACGGCAACGTGGTAACGAGCTCGGTCACCAACATCGACGTCCACGATCTTGCGCGAAGCTGCCGCACCTACGGCGTCTCGGCCCTCTACGTGGTCACGCCGGTCGATGCCCTGCGCGGGCTGGTGCGCAGGATCATGCGCCACTGGGAGCAGGGGCAGGCCCGCGACTACAACCCGACGCGGGCCGAGGCGCTCGGCCTGGTGCGCCTGGAACGGACCCTGGAAGGGGCCGAGATCGACGTAGAACGCACTACCGGCCGTCTTCCGACACTGGTGGCCACCAGCGCCCGTGTCCAGGCCGGTACGGCCTCCTACGGCGACCTACGGGCCCGCCTCGAGGGAGACGGCGGGCCCTACCTGCTCGTGCTGGGCACTAGCTGGGGGCTTGCCGAGGAGGTAATCGAGCGGTCCGCCCACGTGCTCGAGCCGCTGGCCGGTCCGACCGACTACAATCACCTCTCGGTACGCGCGGCCGGGGCGGTCATCCTTGACCGCCTACGAGGTACGCGCTAGAAAGCCGGATTCCGCCCTTACGGGAGTTCTCCACCGTGAACGTCATCGACCGTCTCGAAGCAAAGCAGGTCAGATCGGATCTGCCCGAGTTCCGCCCCGGCGACACTCTTCGCGTACACGCCAAGATCGTCGAGGGAGAAAAGGAACGTATCCAGGTGTTCGAGGGCGTCTGTATCCGCCGCACCAAGGGCGGAAACCGCGCTACCTTCACCGTGCGCAAGACTTCCTACGGTGTGGGTGTAGAGCGGACCTTTCCGTTGAGCTCGCCGCGAATCGACAAGATCGAGATCAAGAGTCGCGGCAAGGTGAGGCGCAACCGCCTCTATTACCTGCGCGAGCTTACCGGCAAAAAAGCCCGCATTCGCGAACGCCGCCGCTAATCCGCAGGTCTCGATCCCGTCCTCGCACATGCCGGCATCCGGCGTCGTTCGTAAACTACCGACCGGCCTCCCGCTGCGCCTGCCGCCGATAGCGGCCGGGTGCGACACGGTTTCAAGCCGTGCTTGATGTCGAACTCAACGCCCGGAAACGTCTCTCGCTCGCTGGCGGGCTCTGGTCGCGTCCATGAGATCGACGACTCGCCTCCACTGAGCCTCCAGGAAGTCAAGGATTGCATCGAGCGTCGGATGCTCGGGCAACAGCTCGCCTTCGCTTTGCAGACGACCGACTTGCCACTGATAGTCCCACATGACGCGGATGTACTCCGCACGATCCGCGGCCGCGACGGTCAATGGAGGGTGGCCGCCGCGCAGCAGAGGAAGATTTGCGATGAGCCTGGCCATGCGTCCGTTGCCGTCGAAAAAGGGGTGTATTCGCTCAAAAGTCGTGTGACTCCACAGGTAGGCATCCAGCGCGGCGCGACGACGGCCGGCGCGGTCGAGTCGCCGGTTGAACTCCACGAGCCATTGATCCATCAGAACCGGCGTATCGGCGGGAGCGGCATATTCCATGTACTCGGTCTTCCCCCCGCGACGCCCGCCGTTCCGTTGTAGTCGCGCTTCCAGTCGCCGACCGGGCTCATCGCGTCCAGAGTGGCCCGGGGCATGATGCTGCGGTGCAGATCGAACAACACGTCCGTATCTATTCGCCTCACTTCGGTGAGCGTCTGCAAGAGTTCTATAGCTCGAGCGTGCCCGTGGACCTCCTCGTGATCTTTGAGTGGCTTGCCGCTGATAGTGAGGCCGAGCTCCAGCACCTGAAGTGTCTCGCCGAGGGTCAGCGTGTTGCCCTCGATCGCCGTCGAGTCGTGGGTCCATTCCGCCACGAGCTGCTGCATCAGAGCGTCGCGCAGATCTCGGTCCAGACCGGACAGAAAGCTGCGGTGGAAGCGGTGGCGCCGTCGCGCGGCCGTCACATACGAGTAGACCGCGTTGTGACTGACACCCACGTGATGCCGGCCGTTGAGGGTTTCGGCGATTGTGCGGTAGCTCGCCCCACCTTCGAGCAGGGTCCTGATTTCAGCCTCGAATGGAGCCAGCTTCGACTGTCCAGGCTTTCCGGGCATACGTTACAAACCTCGGTGGATCGGTCCGAACGCCATAAGTGTAACGAGTTTTACCGTGATCTACAACGCTATAAGTCGTTACAACTAAGCCCTGGAGATTCTATCGCCGGCCAGAGGCTGCCCACTCGGGGTGGCCGGTTGAAACCTGCACGCGGCCGGTGTCTTGGCGAGATGGGTCCAGGAATAGCTGCCGTGCTCGCCGCTACTCGTCCTCGGCCAGCAGCCGCACCTCTTCTTGCGCCTTTTCCCAGCGGTCGGATAGTTCGAATTGCTCGAGCCAGCCCATCACGTAGCTGCTATCGACCTGCGCTACGGCATCGAGGATGGCGGCAACGGCTTCGTAGTCGCGTGCTCGGCCCGCAATGAGCTTGTATACGATCAGGTCCTCCACGGTGACGATTGCCAGCTCGTGATCGTCGATCGTCAACGACACCGCGCGGGCGATGGCATTCTCTTCAAAAGGAGTACCCGCGATCAACAGGTCGATGCGCGGCAGGTCATGGTGCGCCAAGCGCAGCGCTTCGGCTTTGTCGATGCGTAGCTCTGCCGTCCATCCGGCTTGGGCAAAGGCATCGACGATGGCAACCGTTTCGGCCGCTGATGCTTTGATGCCGAAGTCGACGTCCTGCGTCGCGCGTGCCTCTCGCCGATAGAGGTTTGCCGCCATTCCGCCAAGAAGTGCGTATGCTACCCCCTGGGATTCGAACAGCCTGCTCGCGGCTTTCAGTGAATCGATGAGGCGGTTGGAGGTTTTTGCCGCAGCGTTCATCGAATCTTCGCGCGCGCAATCAGGTCGGACTGTTCTTGCAACGCCGCTTCGACTTCTCGCATCCGTTTGGTGGGGTCATCGACAAACCGCGCCGGCATGGGCTTGCGCTCGAGCAGGGCTAGCCGACGGAGTGCGCGCAGCGCTGGGTCGAGCCCGACAATGCGAACCAGTTCATCGACACGCTCGGATGCCGACACGGGCGGCCGCGGGCTCGGCTCATGCGATTGCTCTGCCGTCGTCGGCGCTTGCGCGAGGAGCGCAGCCAGTCGATTGCTCACCGCGCGCCGGGGGCGGCTCAAACCGCGCTCCCATCTGGACACGGTCATGGGATCCACGTCGAGATGCTCGGCCAGGAGGCGCTGCGTCCACCGGCGCCGCCTTCTTAGTTTGCGCAGCTCTGCTGAGGAGATCGTCACGGTAGGAGTTTAACAAAACGCCTAGGCGTTTGTCTAGTCGTATCTCGACGAGAATCGTGGTCGAAGATGAGATGCCCAGGCACAGCCTCGAGCGGTAAGGCCTCTCGGAGTTACCCGATGTCCCACTCGGACGCCCGCGGTCAGGCATCCCCGAGGGGACGGTCGAAGGGTAGCTCGCGCATGGTTGTTACTGCGAAGACGGCCAGCTCGTCGTCGAGGTCGAGGAAACGTGTTTCGACGAAGTTGGTGCGCCCGCGCTTCTTGACCACGTGGCTCTCCATCAGGAACTCCGGGCCGACGATGGGCTCGAAGTAGTCGATTCGCATATTGGTCGTGGCCAGCCATGAGCGAAACTCCCAGTCGCCGCGCTCGGCCCGGGCCCTCACCGTGAACAGTGCCACCAGCTCGCTGTACCGCCCGGCCGCCCTCAGCGCTGCCTCGCCGTCAGCAGGGCGCACGCGGTTGGG
>PIVZ01000603.1 GCA_003354045.1 bacterium | reverse complement strand
GGCATCCGCGTGCGGCGGCTTGCCAACCGCTATCTCTACTACGCGCTGGTCGCGCGCGAGGCCCGCCGCGAGGCGGCGCGCGGCTGCGACGTGGTCGTGGACGTGCTCAACAAGCTCCCGTTCCTGAGCCCGTGGCTGGTCGGGCGGCCATGTTTCTGCATCGTTCACCATCTGTTCGGCAGCACCGCCTTTCGCCAGGTCGCCCCGCCCATCGCCCTGGTGACCTACCTCTCGGAGCTGATGATCCCGCGCGCCTACCGCGGCGTGCCGATGCTGGCGATCTCGAGCAGTACCAAGGACGATCTGGTCGAGCGCGGCCTCGACCCGGCTCGCATATGGGTCGTACCGCCCGGCGTCGATCGCAAGGCCTATCGCTTGCCGGACGAGGGCGGGGCCGCGCCAGGAGCCCCTGGCGGCGGAGGTGTTGGCAGAGTTCCCGGCGGTGCGGGCGCCATCGGAGCCGTTGGCGGCGGGGGCCCGATCGTTTTGTGGATCGGCCGGCTCGAGCCCTACAAGCGTGCTGACGTGGCGATCGAGGCGATGATGGAGATCCGTGCCCGGGTGCCCGATGCGCGCCTGGTGATCGTCGGCTCGGGCTCGGCGCGGGGTCCGCTGGAGGCGGCCGCACGTGAGCGCGACCTGGGCGATGCGGTCGAGTTTACCGGCTTCGTCTCGGAGTCGGAGAAGATCTCTCTGCTGCAACGCGCCGCCGTGGTCGTCCAGACTTCGGAGAAGGAAGGCTGGGGGATGACCGTCATCGAGGGAAACGCGTGTGGAACTCCCAGTGTGGCGACCAACGTGCCGGGGCTCCGGGACTCGGTCAGGGATGGCGAAACAGGACTCCTCGTCGCGTATGGCGACCCACAGGGGCTTGCCGCCGCGGTGGTTCGCATCCTGACGGACGAGCCACTGAGCCAGCGCCTCACAGATGGCGGGTTGAGCTGGGCGGCGCGCTTTGCCTGGGACGAGGTGGCCGATGCTACAGAAGCGCTGATCGAAGAGGCGATAGCGCCGACGGGGCGGCCGCCGCTGCCGTCGGACTCTCCATTCGTGGTTTGAGCTTGCACGAACAAGAGGACCGGAGCGCGCCGTCGTGGCTGGCCGTAGCGGCGGTCTTCGCTGCCTGCTGCGCCTACTTTCTGCTTTTTCGCCGCTACGGCTTTCAGGTCGAGGACGAGGGTACCCTGCTTTTCCAGCTCGACCGCGCCTCGCGCGGGCAGCTTCCCTACACCGACTTCCACACCGGCTACACGCCCGGGTTCTTCGTGGCGGGCGCCTGGCTACTCGACCTTCTCGGCCATTCGACCGATGGCCTGCGCGTCGCGCTGGCGGTCATGAATGCGGCCACGGCGACCGCCCTTTTCGTCGTGGCCCGCTACCTGCTCGGCCCGTGGATGGCGGTGATCCCGGTAGCGGCCTGGGTCGCCTTCATCCCGGTCTTTACCGGGGAGTTCGCGGCGTTCAACATTCCGTACCCGGCCTGGCCGGCCACGCTGGCGTGGATGGCCGTCGCACTCTCGCTCTTTCGCTGGACCGATCGCGGAGAGTGGCCGTGGCTGGTCGCAGCCGGCGTCGCGGCGGCGGCGGCGTTCGCCGTCAAGCCGAATGCCGGTGCCTTCGCCCTGGCCGCTTCGGTGTGGGTAGTCACGATGTTCGCGCGCGCCGACGGTCGCGTGGACCGAGCGGCCGGGATGATGGCGAGCATCGTCATGGGGCTCGGAGTGTGGGTGGCCTTCGGGCTGGCCTGGCGAAGCATTGAGGTCTTCGTCCATCTGTTGCCCTGCCTGGCCATGGTCGTACTTTGTTGCGGGCCGTTGCGCGCGCGCCTCGCGCGGCCCGAACTGCCTCGTTGTCTCGCCGCGCTGGCCGTCTTGGCCGCCGGGTTCTGCCTGCCGACTGCCGCCTGGGTCTTGCCTGCGGCGTGGCGCCTCGGTCTGTCCCGCTTCCTGCGCGAGGTCTTCTTCGTCGGCTCCGATGCGGCCGAGCTCTACTACCTGAGCCATCCCGCCCCCGAGCTGTACGCGGTGGCGACCGCGCTTGCCGTGATAGCGGTCGCCGTCATCGGGCGGGCCGTCGGCCGCCGCCTGGTGGCCGGGCACGTGGCCCTGCTTGCGGGCGTAGCAGCTGTGGCGCTCGTCGGTGTCTATGCCGCTGTGTTTGCGGTCATGCCGGAGACCTTCTGCCACTCGCTGATCTGGCAGCTCGAGAACGCGGGATTCTGGCTGGCGCCGTTGGCCAACGTCGGAGGCATCGCGCTGCTGGTGCGCGGCGTGCTCGGCGGTCGCGGTGGCTCGTCCGCGGCTTGGGGGCCGGACGGCCGCGGCCGGTGGCTGGCCGTCGTCGTGCCGCTGGCCGCTGCCATGTATCTGCAGCTCTACCCGAGGGCCGACTTCATGCATCTGGTCACTGCCGTCCCGCTCACGGTGGTGGTCGCCAGCGTGCTGCTCGAGCGTGTATGCCTGTGGTGGTCGTGCGGTCGCTGGCCGGCGTGGCTCGACGGCAAACTCGCCGTCGGCGGCGTGGTGGCTACCGTTGCCGTTGCCGTCCTTGCCATCCAGGCAAGCCTGGTGCTGGAGGCGCCTCTTGCCGGCCTCAGGCTGAAGGGGCCGATTACGGAAGCGGGACAGCGGGGGCCGGCTGCCGGACTCGAGCCCGCGGTGCCGGCGGCTGCCTCGGTGGAAACTGATAGCGTGAGCGCATGGCTCGAGCCTGAGGTCACCGACGATCTCCGAGCCTTTGCCCGGACCGTTTCGTATCTCGGCGAGCGCACCGAGCCCGACGAGCCGGTGCTCGCATTTCCCGCCCTTGCCGGGGTGCTCTTTGCCGCCCACCAAAATTCTCTTCAAACATTATCAGTTGCTCTTGCATTAGCACCATGTATCCTGTGGTTCCTTTCCATGCTGCACTCCACGGACGATGGTGGTTCAACAGCAGAGTCTGACTTTTACAAACGGACCATTAGAATGGTGTATAAAGGACCACGCAGCTCTGCGAATGATGGACAGACTCGCCCTGGACAGGCATCAGCATTAGCGAATAGATCGACCATGCCTACCCCGTGTAGACCACCGCGCCTTGTCCATCGGCGCCATCAGGTTGGCCAGGGTACGCTGCTGCAGTCAGGTGGATGCACACGACATTCATCTC
>PIVZ01001267.1 GCA_003354045.1 bacterium | reverse complement strand
GTGGAGGTGATCACGCGTACTGTGAAGGACCTCAACCACGCAGTGAATCACAGCGAGGGCATCGACCTGCTCATCGGCGGCTGGACTGTGGATTTCGACGACACCGACTCCTTCACGAACGGTCTGTTCAACCGCAAGACGGGATTCTGGCGAGCCTGGTTCTCCTCGCCGGAGACGGACGAGATTCTGGGGAAGGCGCGCGGAGAGACGACGATCGCGCTGCGCGAGCAGTACTACCGGCAGTTCGACCGCTACTTCTCGGATCACGCCGTTATGATCCCGCTCTTCCACAATCTGGGCGTCTACGTGACCGGAAATAAGGTGCGAGGAGCGAAGTTGATGCCCAGCCCGCAGTACATCAACTACTGGTCCCTCGGTAAATCGGAAGAGGCGGAGAGAGTTACGGCGGAGAGCGAGGCGCCGACCGGCAGCATGCGCATTCCGCTCGTCAACAAAGTCACGAGCCTCGATCCGACCCAGACATTCGACGTGGATACGGCGGAGGCCGCCTCGAACATCGTCGAGTGCCTGACTCGCTGCACGGAGGGCGCGCGCATCGAGCCATGGCTCGCCGAGAGCTTCGAAGTCTCACGCGACGGCAAGGAGTACCGCTTCCGACTGCGGCCGGGTATCCGGTTCCACGACGGACGACGGTTGACCGCGAGGGACGTGCGATTCTCCTTCGAGCGGATGTCGCGGGAAGCCGCTGGCGAATTGAAGTGGAGCTTGTCGATCATCCGCGGCAGCGCGGCCTATATCCGCG
>PIVZ01000073.1 GCA_003354045.1 bacterium | reverse complement strand
CCGCCGTCGTGTTCATCAATATCTTTGGTGTGCCCTTCACATCCTACAAGGGACGACGGGGACAACGACGATCTGAAGCCTTCAAGGGCATGAGCCTGATTGCGGATGGACAGCGTGCCGTGGCGGGTGAAGAGCGTACCGTTGCGCGCATTGCGGGTCGGGATCACGCAATCGAACAGATCGTAGCCCCAGCCACACAGATCGAGTAGGTCGAGCGGCGTCCCCATGCCCATCATGTAGCGGGGCCGGTCGTCCGGAAGCATCGTCACGCTTGCCTGCGCCATTCTCATCGTATCTTCGTGGTCCTCTCCCACCGACAGTCCACCGACCGCGTGTCCGGCAAAGCCGAGCTCGCACAGAGCCTCGGCGTTCTCACGCCTGAGGTCCTCGAACAACCCTCCCTGCATGATGCCGAAGAAGGCAGTTCGCCCAGACCCGCCGGCAACGGCGTCGCGGGTACGCTTCGCCCAGCTCAGAGTCCGTTTCGCAGCTCTCGCTGCCGCCTCGCGATCCCCCGCCTCGCCGCTCAGAACGTCGAACGCCATCCCGACATCGACAGCCAGATCCCGCTGGATCTCGACGGCGCCTTCCGGCGTGAGCTCGAACCGCGCGCCGTCTATGTGCGAGCGGAATACGGCTCCCTCCTCGTCGATCTTGACGTTGGAGGCCAGGCTGAAGAGCTGGTACCCGCCGCTGTCGGTCAGGATCGGTCCATCCCACCCCATGAAGCGGTGGAGGCCGCCGAGTTTACTAATGGTTTTTGCGCCCGGCCGCAAAGCGAGGTGATAGGCATTGGAGAGCAGGATCTGCACCCCAGCCTCTCTCAGCTGGGCCGGGGTCACCCCACGGACGGTACCCTGGGTGCCCACCGGCATGAAGGCGGGGGTGTCGATGGCGCCATGCGGCGTCTCGAGGAGGCCCCTGCGGCCGCCCCCTGCGGCCGCCGATACGGCCCGGAAACGTAGGAAATCGCTACTCACAGCACCAGCATCGCGTCGCCGTAGCTGTAGAATCGGTAGCGCTCGGCCACAGCCAGATCGTAGGCCCGCCGCAGCAGATCCTCGCCGGCAAAGGCCATGACCAGCGCCAGCAGCGTGGATCCCGGCAGGTGAAAGTTGGTGATCAAGGCGTCCACGGCGCGGAAAACGTGACCGCCGCGAATGAAGAGGTCGGTCCGGCCGCTGAAGGCCCTCACCACGCCGTCCTCGCCGGCGGCGCTCTCGAGCGCCCGTACGGTCGTCGTACCCACTGCCACCAGCCGTTTTCCTGCGGCCCTGGCCTCGTTCAAGGCGGTGGCCTCGGGGGCCGAGATTTCGCAGAACTCCCCTTCCATGCGGTGGTCTTCGAGACGGCCACGCACCGGCGCGAAGGTGCCGGGCCCGACATGCAGGGTCAGTCTGTGAAAATCCACGCCCCGTGCTCGCAAGTCCTCTAGCAGCTCTCGAGTAAAATGGAGCCCGGCGGTCGGCGCAGCCACTGACCCCCCCGTTCGCGCATATACCGTCTGATAGCGCTCGCCGTCCTCCTCGGTCGGACCGTCAGGGCGGCTTATGTAGGGTGGCAGGGGGACCTGACCGATACGCTCGACCACGGCGGCTGGCGGCGGCCCGCCAAAGTCCAGACGGCAGCGTCCACCCTCGGCCGGCCCCACCACGAGCGCCTCTACACCATCGTCAAAGACTATCCTCTGTCCGTCGCGCAGCCCCTTGCTGGTGCCGAACAGCGCCGGGGCGGGGCCGCGTTCGGGCAGCTCGAGAATGAGCACCTCGACACGCCCGCCGCTGGTCTTGCGCCCCAGGAGACGGGCCGGGAAGACGCGCGAGTCGTTGCCGACCATCACGTAGTCACGCCCCAGGTAGTCCGGAATCTCGGCGAACACCGCCTGACGTATGGTCTCGCTGCCGCGCTCGACGACCATCAGGCGGGCTTGCTCGCGGCGCTCGGCCGGCCGTTGGGCAATGAGCTCGGCCGGTAGCCGGTAGTCCAGGTCGCCGGTCCAGCAAGACGGGTCGGTCGCGGGCATCGAGTCTCCAGGCATTTACGACGCCTCACGACGATCGGCCGCAATCCGCGCCGATCAGCTTCAGTCCGTCTTCTTGCTCGCGCTCAGGCTCTCGATCATCGGCGATAGGAGATCGATGGGTATCGGCAAGATCACGGTCGAGCTGTGCTCGGACGCGATCTCTCCCAGTGTTTGCAAGAAACGCAGTTGCACCGCGATGGGCTGCTCGCTCATCTTGGCCGCCGCCGCTGTGAGCTGAGTGGAGGCCTGGAACTCGCCCTCAGCGTGGATGACCTTGGCGCGACGGTCGCGCTCGGCCTCGGCCTGGCGCGCCATCGCTCGCTGCATCTCTTGAGGCAGATCGATGTGCTTGACCTCCACGGAGACCACCTTGATCCCCCAAGGGTCGGTCTGCTCGTCGAGGATGGTCTGGATCTGCTGGTTGATCCGTTCGCGATCGGCCAGCAACTCGTCGAGCTCGGCCTGACCGCACACGCTCCTGAGCGTGGTCTGAGCCAGCTGCGAGGTAGCATAGAGGTAGTTCTCTACCTCGACGACTGCCTTGCTGGGGTCCAACACGCGGAAGTAGAGCACGGCGTTGACCTTGACGGACACGTTGTCTCGCGTGATGACATCCTGGGTGGGAACGTCCATCGTGATGGTGCGCATGTCCACGCGTATCATCCGCTCGATGGCCGGTATCACGTAGATGATTCCCGGCCCCCTGTGAGGGACGAGCCGGCCGAGCCGCAGCACGACGGCGCGCTCGTATTCTTTCATGATCTTCAGCCCGCTCATGAGGGCCGCGATAATCGCCGCAAGTATGTAGATTGCCAACATAGACGCTACTCCGTTTCGTCCTCCCGCACCCGTATCTTCATGCCTTTCACGGCCTCCACACGGATGGGGCGGTTGGTTTCGATCGCCTCCTCGCTGGAGGCGTTCCAGATCTCTCCGTGCACCTTTACCTTGCCGGTCCGATCGATCCGAGTCACCGACATTCCGAGCTCACCAACAATCCCTTCCTCGCCGAGCGACGGGCGTTTGCGCCTGTCGCGTACCAGCAGGAAGAGCACCAGCATGAGGACGGTGCCGAATATGGCGACTGTTGCGGCAATCAAAGAGCGATCCACGATCAGAGTCGATTCTGGTGTATACAGAAACAGTGAACCGAGTGTCAACGCTATCAGACCCCCGAAACCGAGAACACCGAAGCTCGGCAGGAACAGCTCGGCAACGAGGAACGACATACCGAGAAGCATCAGCAACACGGCGGTCGAGCTTATAGGCAATACCTGTGCGGCGAGCAGGGCGAGCAGCAGACAGATAGCACCGATCACTCCCGGGAAGATCGAGCCGGGATTCGAGAACTCCATGTAGAGGCCGAGCATGCCGGCCATCATCAACAGGTAGGCGATGTTCGGATCGGTGATCACGGTGAGCACGCGCTGCCGGAAGGTCATCTCGACGTCCGTTATGAGCGGCTCACCGTCGGCATCGAGCGAGGATGAGAAGTCGAGCACCACGGTCTCGCCGTCCACCTCGACTTCCTTGCCGGTGGCTTTCTCGAGCAGCTCTTTGAGGTCGGCGGCCACGAAGTCGATGACGTTCATCTCGACCGCTTCGGTCTCGGTTATGGCCACGCTCTCGCGCACCGCCTCTTCGGCCCACTCGACGTTGCGGCCTCGCCGCTCGGCAATCGACCCACCGAAGGAGACGGTGAAGTTCTCCACCTTCTCGCGCATGTCGCCTTCGATGTCCTGGCCCTGGCCACCCACCGGATGCGCGGCGCCGATACTCGTACCCGGCGCCATCGCGGCCACGTGCGCGGCCATCGTTATGAAGACCCCGGCCGAGGTCGCGCTCGCTCCCCCGGGCGCCACGTAGACGAACACCGGAAGCGGGGCGCCGAGGATCTCCTTGACTATGGTCTTCGTGGAGTTGAGCAGCCCCCCGGGCGTGTCGAGCTCGATGATCAGGGCGGCGGCACCGGCCTCTTCGGCGGTCTCGATCGAAGACCGGATGTAGTCGGCCACCGCCGGGGTGATCGGTCCGTCGAGAACCATGCGGTAGACGGTTCGGGTGGCGGCCTGTGGCTGTCCGGCAAGAATTACCGCAGCCAGGCACACGAGAGCCACCCACGACAACCTGCGGACGCGGGAGACGACTCTGTTGCGTAGTAGCGCGAGCACGGTCTCAGCCCTTCTTCGCCACCGGCAACCCGAGCCGCTCCATGACCTGTTGGATATCCTCCCAGACCAGGCGCTTGCCGGAAGCGTTGCGCAGCAGGTAGGCAGGGTGGAAGGTCGGCATCACCGGCACACCGTTGTAGTCGTGCCAGTTCCCTCGCTGCCGGGAGATCGGCACGCGGTTCCTGAGAAGTGCCTGGGTGGCGAAGGTTCCGAGCGTCACCAGCACCTTCGGCCGAATGATCGCGATCTGGCGCGCCAGGAATGGCTCGCAGGCAACGATCTCGTCCGGCTCGGGGTTGCGGTTGCCGGGCGGCCGGCACTTGACCACGTTGGCTATGTATACGTCGGCGCGGTCGAGGCCCATGCCCTTGGTTATGATGTCGGTGAGCAGCCGACCGGCTCTGCCCACGAACGGCTCGCCCTGCCGGTCCTCGTCCTCGCCCGGCCCCTCGCCGACGAACATCAACTCGGCGTTCTCATCACCGACACCGAACACGATGTTTGTACGCCCCCCGTGGAGCTTGCAGCGGCTGCAGTCGCCGAGCACACCCCGGAGCTCGGTGAGGCTCGAAGCGGCCCCTATCTCGGGCTCGATTAGAAGATCTGAGAGAGCTTGCACAGCCGGTCTATCAGTGGCCTGCCTCACCGCCGCCGGGCGCTCCTTTCGCGCGGGCGGTGCTGGTGGCGGCCGCACAGAGCGTGGCACGAATTCAAGGCCCAGAGCAACCTCGCGCGCGAGGTAGGCGTGCGCCAGGCGGGTCGCCTCATCCATTGTCAGCCGGCACCGGACGCTGTAGATTCGCCACTGCGCCGCCGGGCAGCTCACCAGCCAACGGCGGCCAGGAAAACGCTTCGCCAATGATGGTCATCTTAATCGCCGCAATCGTGGTGCTTCTCCTGCCCTCAGACGCAGTCGCTTGGGGGCCGGTCACGCACATCGTACACGGGACGACCGTGCTAACGAAACTTGCCGACTTGCCCAAAGTTCTCCAAGAACTGCTCTCGGCCAACGCGGGCGGCTACCTGTACGGCTGTATCGGCGCCGACATCATTCAGGCCAAGGCCTACACCAAGAGTCTGGTGACCCACTGCCATAGCTGGCCAGTAGCTTGGAACCTGGTGAAGCGGGCAGAGAGCGAGCGCGAACAAGCGTTCGCCTGGGGATACATGACCCATTTGGCGGCCGACATTCTCGCCCACAACCACTTCGTGCCCTCGAGCCTGCTGCGTAGCTTCGACGCTCCGACTCTGGGTCATGCCTACTGGGAGGCGCGCGCCGATTCACTGCAGGGCAAGGCGTACCCCGACAAAGTCAAGGAAATCCTCCGCGACGACTACGAGGACTGCGACGCCCTGGTCGAGCGTGCAATCGACCACACCCTTTTCTCGTTCAAGACGAACAAACGGATCTTCGACTCGCTCATGGGTCTGAGCAAGCTCGAGCAGTGGCAGCGATTCGTACGTACGGTCGGATACCGCTCGCGCTTTCCGCTGGCCGTCGAGACCGTCGATCGCTACAACGCGGCGTGCTGCGCCGCCGCTCTCGACGTCATGGTCCACGCCCACGAGTCCTATACGCAGCGACAGGACGCCACGGGGCGCGAGGTGCTCAGACGCTCGTCGGTGCTGGGCAGGAAGCTGCGCCTTCTCAAGCGCAGTGGCAGGCTCACGACCGAGATAGAGAGTGCGGTGATCGACGAGTTCGAGAGCGCACTGCCCGACGACGTGCCGCCTGCGAGCGGCGCGCGAAAGAAGAAACGCCAGAGCAAGCGGGCCGCAAGAAAGGCGCGCCGCAAGAAAGCCCGTGCCTGAGCTCGCATGCGTCGAGGCCACGGGTGCAGTGCACGTGCTCAGCCCACATGGGTCGGGGATTCCCGGAGGTTGTCCAGCGAATTGCTAGTTCAGGAGGAGGCGGCGCGCAGCGCGGCCACTCGGTCGAGGACACGGTCGGCCAGCTCGTCCTTGCCGATCAGGCCGGTCTCTTCCTCACCCCCGTCCCTGTCGATTAGCAGGGCGGCGTTGGTCGCTACTTCGAAACCGCGGTCGGCAGCCGCTACGTCATTGGCAACGATCAAGTCGAGCCCCTTGCGCGCGAGCTTCTCCTTGGCGTTATCGCGGACGGATTCGGTCTCGGCTGCAAAGCCGACCAGCACGCGCTTTCCCGGCGCATCCGAGAGGCGCGCGAGAATGTCGGTGGTCCGCTCCAAGGGCACGGCCAGTTGCTCGTCGAGCTTTTTGATCTTCTCTGCGGCCACGTTCGCGGGTCGGTAATCGGCCACGGCCGCAACCATGACCACCACGTCGCTGTCACCGACCCGCTCTTCCATGGCCGCCTGCATCTCGGCGGCGGTCTCCACTGCGACCATCTCGGCGCCACGCGGGGGCGCAAGCGAGCTCGGCCCGGACACCACCGTCACGCGTGCGCCGCGGCGCCAGGCGGCAGCGGCAATCTCGTAGCCCATGCGCCCGCTCGAGCGGTTGCTCAAGTAGCGCACCGGATCGAGCGGCTCGCGCGTCGGTCCGGCAGACACGAGCACCCGGCAGCCCTCGAGATCGCGCTCGCTCAGAGCGGCGGCCACCTCGGCGATCAGCTCGTCGGGATCCGGTAGGCGGCCGGCGCCTTCCTGGCCACAGGCAAGCTCGCCGCTGTCGCTCTCGACGACGCGGTAGCCTAGCTCGGCCATACGCCGGAGGTTGGCCTGCACGGCTGGGTGCTCGAGCATGTTGGTGTTCATCGCCGGCGCAACCACCACCGGTGCACGCGTCACCAGCAGTAAGGCCGTCACGATGTCGTCGGCCATTCCGGCCGCCATCCGCGCAATCAAGTTCGCGGTGGCCGGCGCCACCAAGACGACGTCGGCTTCCTCGGCGAGCTCGATGTGCCCGATCTGCGCGTCCTCGGTCGTGTCGAGCAGTTCGAGCGCTACCGGCCGCTTGGAGAGCGCCTGCAGCGTGAGCGGCGTTATGAACGCTCGTCCCCCGCTCGTCATCGCCACCTGCACCTCGGCGCCCACCTCTTGGAGGCGGCGCACCAGGTCGGCGGCCTTGTAAGCGGCAATGCTCCCACTCACACACAGCAGCACACGTTTTCCTGCCAACAGATACATCGCTCAGTTCTCTTGCCGCGACTCGGCCTGCAAGTCGCCGATGTCGTGCAAGCTTAGGCCTTCACGCACCAAGAAAACAAGTCCCATCGCTACTTGGATGAGGAATTGCGTGATGTGGACGAGGATCGAATATCCGACCGCACGCGCTCCATCGACCGCGTAGATCTGCTCGAGTGCGAGCTTGCAGCCCCATTCGAACTGGCCGACGAAGGCCGGTGCAGACGGGATCGACACCGCAAGCGCGACGATCGTCGTTACCGTCAGGCCTGCACCGAAGAAGCTCACCTCGATGCCGGTGGCCCAGAAGCCAAGGCCGAAGCCGACCACGATCACGAACCAGATGTAGAACGACAGAGCCAGGGTACGAACGAGGGTCGGAGTGTCGGCTATGGTGGCCACGCCGTCGAGGAACTCGTGCTCCAGGCGAAGAATTCGTTGCCCTATCCCGTCCGGCAGCCGCCCCCAGAGCGCATCGAGGTAGGGAAGGAATTTCTCACGCCGTACCGACAGCACATAGGCGCCCACCGCGGTCCCGACCGCGACGACGCCCACGATCCAGGTGAGCCGCTCGACCAGATCGGGAACGTCAGCGAACAACACGACGGCAACGGCAAAGGCGAACAGGACGATGAGGTCGAGCACGCGCTCGATGACCACGGTCGCCAGCGCGGTCGTCAGGGACACGGTCGTGTGTCGGCTCACCAGGTAGGGCCTGGCAAACTCGCCTACGCGAAAGGGCAGCAGCATGTTGGCCATGAAGCCGATGGCGGTGGCCGAAAAAATCGGCGCCATCGCACAACTCTCCCCGGATGCCCGTTCCAGCAAGATCTGCCAGCGCTGGCAGCGCACGTACAAGGCGTAGACACCCACCGGCAGCATCGCCGCCAGGTAGAGGTAGTTGGCCTCGCGTAGCTGCGCCCCGACGTCGTTCCAGTCCTCGCCCCGGAAGGCAAGGTAGAGAAACACCGCTGAGAGCCCCACTCCGAGCCCAAGCTGGAGTGGGCGTCGCAAACGTTCGCTAATCGCCAAACGTCGCCCTCAGATAAGAATAATCAGAAGCCCACACCCGCGCCTCGGCCAGGCGCGCGCGCAACGCGCCACTGCACGCTCAGGTGCGGAACCGAGAGGGCGGCGGATCGGGTATTTCGGCGTCCGGGTGGAGCACCTTGACGCGCTCGAGCAGGACCTCTTCGGTCTCGGGAATGTCAGGATCGGGTATACAGCAATCCACAGGGCAGACCGCGGCGCACTGTTCCTGATCGAAGAAGCCTACGCACTCAGTGCATTTCTCCGGAACGATGTAGTAGAGGTCCTCCGACAGTGCATCGTGAAGCGCGCCGTCGTTACCCTCCCACTGGACACCGCCCTCGTAGATAGCGGTATTCGGGCACTCGGGCTCACATGCCCCGCAGTTGATACATTCCTCAGTGATAATAGTCGCCATACCTGGCATCTCCTCGACTGTGAGTTGCGGCGCGCAATCTGCCACACCTGAAAGGAGTAGTAAAGTATCGCCCCATTACCCCGCCCTGCCGATCGGTTCCCTTTCGCGCGGGAGTGTGATTCAAAGTGGGCGTTTGAGAGCCGACCCTGCACAGAGCCGTTCGGCGGACGAACACGCCATCGACCTGGTACAGGCCGACCTCGACCTCGTCGAAAAGCGGATCGCGGAGGTTATCCGGGCGCGCGAGCCGCGGCTGACCGAGATCTCCGATTATCTCATCAACGCTGGCGGGAAACCCGTTCGCCCGGCGGTCTCGATGCTGGTCTTCCGCGCCTGCGGGGGCACGGACGTGACCGACATGGTCGATCTTTGCGTCGCGCTCGAGCTCATCCATACGGCGACCCTGCTTCACGACGACATAATCGACTCCAATGACGTCAGGCGAGGCCTCGAGGCCGCACCCGCGCGCTTCGGCATTCCGGACACGTTGGTCACCGGCGATTTCCTGTTCTCACGCGCCTTCGAGGTGTGTGGGCGCTTCGAGGAAAAGATCGTCCGCTGGGCCGCCGACGCCTGCGTGCAGCTCACCGAAGGTGAGATCATGCAGGGAAGATTTCGACGTAACACCGAGGTTACCGAGGCCGACTACATCGAGATCATCAATCGCAAGACCGCGTCGTTATTCGCGGTCGGCGCACGCATAGCTTCCTACCTGGCCGGCCGCAGCGCCGAGCAGGTGGACGACATGGACGGCTGCGGTCGAGAGATCGGGGTGGCCTTTCAGATGATCGACGACCTCCTCGACGTGGAGGGCGACGCCACCCGCATCGGCAAACGCGTCGGCACGGACCTGCTGGATGGCAACCCGTCGCTGCCGGTCGTATGGGGTCTCGATCTCCCGGCCGTTCGCAAAGCGTTTCTCGAAAGCGAAAGCGACCCCTCGCTGATCGCTACCGCGCTCGAGGAGCTACGCGCCTCCGAGATCATCTCGCGTGTACGGTCGCGTGCCGTCGAGCACGCGCGCAATGCCGCCCGCTCCATCGACCGCCTGCCGCCCTCCAACTACCGGGAGGGCATGAGCCGCCTGGTGTCCGATCTCGTAGACCGCGATCTCTAGCCGAGAATGGGGATGAGCCGCTTTCTCGCAGGGAGAGCAGCCTATCCTCGTTTTCCCGGCCAGTGCGTCACCAGGGCAATGAGTCTCTCGCGCACGGTCGGCCGCAGCACGAACATCGCGACCGCCCCTCCGAGATAGATCCACACGAACGCCATTCGCACAGCGGGGTCCGGCCACGCTAGCTGCACAGCGAAGAGTCCCAACAGAGCGAGAGCCTCGAATATTCCGAACCTCAGATCGATGACGACAATCAGCGCGAACAGGGACTGCGCAGAGGTCAGCAGGACTTCGTGGCTTTGCCGTTCATCGAGCTGCATCGCACCGAGCGTCCCAGCGGAGACCGAGAAGGCGAGCGGCAGCATGCTGATGAGAAGCGTCCATTGGTTCACTTTCGAAGAGAGCAGCGCCGCGAACCCGATGTTGGGCTTGAGTCTCAGAGCGAACAGTATCGCCACCACGAACTCGGGTGTCTCGGAAGCCAGCGGGGCCAGCCACTGCACCAAGATAAACTCGTCGATGCCGGCGTGGCGCCCGGTCTCGAGCAGCGCTTCGGCAAAGGGCTCGGCGGCCAGGAAGATGGCGACACCGGCGAAGGCGAAGAGCCCGAACACCACGAGGCGACGTCCGGCGGTCGGCAGCGCGCCTATCAGCTCGGCCGGCCCTTCGAGCTCGGGCTCGACCACCGCTGAGCGCGCTATTGTCGCTATATAGGCGATGAAAAGGATCAGCAGCACGGCAGAGTCGAACGGCCCTATCGTTCCGGTAAGCGGAATCGAGAACGAGTAGACCGTGGCAGCAAGAAGAAAGAACATCTCGGTGTTCTCTCCTTTTTTCAGCTCGACCACGGTGCGCTTGCTCTTCCACCAGTAGGCAAAGACAACCATTGGCCAGCCGGCGCCGATGAGTAGCCGGTTGGCGCCCGTCATGTTGGCGGTGGCGTACTGCGTATAGGTCGGGTCCTGCCCCGCCTGCCACGCAAAGTAGATGTCTACCGCGTACTCCGGAAGCACGGCCAGGAGCGCAATGAAGGCCACTGAAAGCGAAGCAGGGATGTCCTTCTGAGCGGCCTCGGCCGCCCAGGACAAAGCGAAGGCGGCTCCGAAGATGCTGGCGCCGGAGGCGAGCGCGACGAGCACGGGCACCTCGGCACCGAAGCCACGCAAGAACACCCACTGGCCCATCAGCACCAGCGAGAGGGCCATCATCCCGAGCGTTTCTATCTTCTGTGCCACCGCGCGACTCTGTCCGGGAAGTCCGTCCAGAAGAGATCCTCGATTATCGAGGTCGCGCTACTTTAGCCAAGCGCAGAGCAAGTCCAACTCCGACCCGGACCGTTCATGCAACGCCTTGCCGAAAGTGTTCGGCGGTGGGCCGGCCGATTGGCGGCTCGCCGTCAGCAGAGATGTTGGACGGTGGAGTTGTTCGATTCCCACACCGCACGCAGGATGCCCTCGAGGAGCACGAACTCGGAGTTCATGCCGACGAGGGCCTCCAGAACCTCGATCAGCTCGGCACTATCGTCCTCTGCCGGCTGTTCGGGATCACACAGCGTGGTGAGCTTGCGAGCGGCGTTCAGCAGCTCGTCGGAGGCTCGTCTGAGGTGAAGAGCGAAGTCCGTGAAGGTTTGATCGTCGATTATCATTTGACCGGTTCCCCTTTGGTGGCCGGGCTCCCCCCTTTGATGGGCTCCCGCCGCCGGTTTCCCCTTCTGCAATCGAATGCAATCGGCAAGCCAACCGAACCCTCGGCGCTCTGTGCCAAGGCCTCGCGGCTTCCCACACATTGGCGATCGCGGGGAAATGGCTCGCCAGCGCACTCGCACGACGACACGGCTAGCGCCTAAGACTGCGGGCCTGCCGGGGGATTGCCGCCGCCACCAGCACATGGCCGACACAAGTGTACGCGCTTCGCTCAAATTGGTGCGGTGTCGCCGGCGCTCGCCCCCGGGCGTGGGCGCGCTTACGACGGTACGGAGACCAGCGTCTATCGGGTCGGCATGCGTCCGGAGGTCAGGCGCGGCTACGGCCGTGTCGAGGCCAATATCTATTGGGTAGAAGCGGGACCTGGGACCATCAGCGGGGTACGGCGCCACGGTCACGAACGTAGGTGCTGAAGCCCTTCTTCCCGAGCTCGCGCTCGCGCTCGCGCGCGGCCGAGATCCCGGAGAACTCGCCGCTCAAGACTCGATACAGACCCGCCCCGGCGACGAGGCTCGCATCAAAGTGGAGCTCGCGAAGCTTCGCCGCCGTCCGCTCGGCGTTGGCCTTGCTGCGAAACGCGCCTACCTGAACCGTGTACTTCTTGCCGGTTGCGGCCGCCTTCTTCGCCGTGGCAACCGGTTTGGCTGCCGGTTGCGGTCGCTTGACTGCCGGCTCCGGTGATTTGGCTGCCGGCTCCGGTGGCTCGACTGCCGGCTTGACCGGCTTGGCCGTCGACTCGGGTTGCTTCACAACCCGCTCGGCAGGTTCGTCTGTCGGCTCGGACGGCTTCACCGCTGACTTGGCGGGTTTGACCGCCGGCACGGACGGTTTCGTCGCGGCTTCCGCCGGCGTCGCGGCCAGCGCTGGCGATTCAACGGCGGCCTTCGCGAGCTTTGCCGTCGGTTCGCGCGGCTTTGCGGGGGCCTCGCCTTCCTTCTCGTCCCTGCTCACGACGAGCTTGGGCGCAGTCGCAAGCGCGTCGGGCGGCCGGCCTCGATCACCGCGACTTGCGGCAGCCAACTGCGCGGGCGCCACTGTGGCGGCCTTCGCGCTCTCTCTCGGTGTCTTGTCGCCGGAAACTGCGGCCCATAGAAGAGCCAACGCAGCCGCAGCCGCCACTCCGCCCACCAGCCAGACGCGTGCGCCACTCCTGTCCACTGCTGCCGCAGCGGCGGCCGGCCTGCCTGCGTGCGCGCGTTCGCCAGCCACTCGCGCACCATCATCGACTCGAGCTGTCGCGGTGCCATCGCCGGGCTCGGCCACACCCGCCGCCGGCTCCGAAACCGCGCCGGCTCCCTCGTCGATCGTCTTCGAATCACCGAAGCGAAGCCCCGCTGCTGCGCTCTGCTCTTCGCCCTCTCTTTCGACCGGCAGTTGCGGCTGCGCCGCTTCATCGACCTCGCCCGTGTCTTCGACCTCGCCTGTTTCCCCTGCCGCTGCCGCCTCTTCCACCCGGGCTTCGTATGCCTCGGCCGCGGCCGCGACCGCTGCCGAAGTCACCATCGGATCGCCGTCTGCCGCCGCCGTTTTCAGGCTCTGCTGCGCGATCCATTCAATGCGCGAGGTTCTTCCGCCCGAGGTTTCCACCACGCGGCTCACCGCCGCCTCCGAGAATATCTTCTC
>PIVZ01001266.1 GCA_003354045.1 bacterium | reverse complement strand
GAGCCGAACGCCGCCGAGCGACGCTCGACCACCGCTGGAGCGCTCCTTCTCGACTTTCAGGCGCTCCACGGCCGCAATGGTGGGAAAGAGGTCGCGAATCTCGTCCGCAAGGTCCGGATGGTTGGCGACGTACTCGGCAACCGTCGGCTGCTCACCGCGACGTTGTCGTTCGACGAATTCGGCAGCGAGCATCTCGACAGGATCTCGCTCTGAACCAGGATCGACCATGCGTGGTCCCTCGTGCTTACCGCCAATGCTCAGCCGGCGTCCTGTGAGTCGCCGAAGAAGCCGGGCATCTGAGACAGGATTCCCTTGAGCCGCTTGACGGCGCGGACGTACCGAATACTCGCGGCCTTCTGCTGTATGTCCAGCGCCTCGGCCACCTCGCTGTTCGTCAGTTCCTCAAAATGTCGAAGGGCGAGGACCTCACGGTCGATCGGGTCCATGGTCTCGAGCGCCGTCTCCAACTGCTCGGACACCTCCGCCCGCAGCGCTGCCTTGCTCGGCGAGGTCATATGGCCCACGAGACGAGCGACCATGGATATGCTGGTCGTCTGCGAGTAACGGCAACCGTGGTTGGCAACTTCGCGGCCGGCGTCTCGCATTTGAGCCCCCAGGTGCCGGCGGTGGACGTCAATCAGAGTCTGCATGACGATCAACCGCAACCAAACAAAGAACGACGTGGACGATTCTTCCGTAAAGTGGTGGATGCGCTTGGCCGCTGCGAGATAGGCCTCCTGCAGGACATCGTCCGGATCGACGCG
>PIVZ01000602.1 GCA_003354045.1 bacterium | reverse complement strand
CACGTAGGCGTTCGCCAGCAAGTAGTACGCCGGGGCTGCTGGATTCTCGGCACGCGCGAACCATGCCTCGAGGTTCTCGGCGGCCTTGTCGAAACGCTCGTCGGCCAGGTAGAGCTGGGCCAGGTTGTAGCGAGTGTTCAGCTGGGCGCCGAGCGGCAGCGCGTCCAGAGCCAGGCATTTCTCGAAGCTCGCCGCCGCCTCGCGATATCGTTCCTGCGACGACTCGATGAAGCCATAGGTCTGGTAGAGGAGGGCCTGTTCGTGAAGGTTGAGTCCTTTGCGGCCCGCCATCTGGTCGAGGACCTGGCGAGACTCCGTATACTTCTCCTCGGCAAGCAGCGCATGCGCTTTCTCGAGCTTCTTGAAGGTGTACTGGCTTACCGTGTAGCTGACGCGCTTCTTCTCGTCCTTGCTCGCGGCGGCCGCCGGGCCGGCGCAAGACAGTAAAACCAGCACACACATGGCCGCCGCGATGGATCTGAGAGCCGCCATCTCAGTCGTTCTCCATCTCGAAGGTCAGCTGAACCAGGACGTCGTGGCGCTCGACGGCCACGCCATCGACGATCTTCGGCTTGTACTTCCACTTGGCTATGGCGCGTAGCGCCGCGCGGTTGAAGATCGACCCGGGCTTGCTCTCGATGACTGTGGGGTCTTTGACGGTGCCCGCCGCCGTTATCGTGAAGCGGACCTTCACCCAGCCTTCTATGCCCCGTTCGGCCGCACTTATCGGATACTGCGGGTTGACGCGCACCAGCGGGATGACGTCGGCATCGCTGGGAGCGGCACCGAGGTAGGGGCCGCCCGCGATGTTCAGGTCAAGGTCGAAAGCGGGAGCCACCATCGCGATATCGGCGCCGGGATTGGAGATGCGCGAGAAATCCATGTCCGGAGTCGGTGGCGGCTCCGGCGGCGGCGCCTTCTCGGGCATCTTGCGCTTCTTGAGTTCGACTTCGGACTCGCGCTTGAGGCGAACGAAATCTATGACGCTCCCGTGGACGCCTTCCTCGAGCGGCTTGGCGCTGCTGGTGATCAGCGCCTGCATCATGAAGAAGACGCCGAAGGTTATCGCCGCGGCCAGTCCGCTGGTGACTACGTAGCGAGAAAACATCGCCGAGGGGTTACTCGATTACCTCTGCCGCAAGCGACACATTGTTAACGCCGGCCAGTCGCGCCGCGTCCATGACCTGGACGAGCAGACCGTTCTTGGAGTTTTTGTCGGCCTGAATCACCACTGCGCCCTGCGGATTCTCGGCGCGCAGGCGCTCGATGTTGGCGCGCACGGCGCGGACGTCCACGTCGCGCTTGTCGATCCAGATACGCCCGCTCTCGGAGATGGCAATCAGTATGTTGCCACGCTCCTTGCGCTCGGCCGTGACCGCGCCGGGGCGGTTCACGTCGATGCCCGCCTCCTTCACGAATGACGAGGTGACGATGAAGAAGATCAACATGATGAAGACGATGTCGAGCATCGGCGTCATGTTGATCTCGCTCTCTTCTTCGGCGCGCTTTCTTCTACGTAGCATGGCGTACCTCGTGAGAGACCACCAGGCGGTCGGCAACCCGCTCGCCTTCGTTGCGCGCGAAGCGCTCGAGCTGCACGCTCACCAGCAAACCGGACAGCGCGGCCACCATGCCTGCCATGGTCGGGATGGTGGCCTTGGACACGCCGGAGGCCATCGCACGGACGTTGCCGCTGCCGGCAATCGCCATTACGTCGAATACCTCGATCATGCCGGTTACGGTTCCGAGCAGACCCATCAACGGGCACAGCGCGACCACGGTCTTGATGAGCAGCAGGGAGTGGTCGAGTTTGCCCTGGACATGCGAGATCAACATCTCGCGGATCTTGTGTGAGTTCCACGACGTCTGGTCGTCGCGCCCATCCCATGTCTCGAGCGCGCGATCGACCTCGCCGGGATGGACGAAGCGGAAGTACCAGAAACGCTCGAGGATCATGATCCACATTACGAGCGTGGCCCCGAAGATCAGCAGCAATACGCTGCCGCCGGTATCGATGAAGTCGCGAACCGACCAGACGGCGTCAAGCAGCAGCATCGCCCTTCTCCGCACGTTGGGCCAGCAAGCCGGCGCTCTGCTCCTCGATCACATCGACGATCTTCTTGCTGCCGGTGGACACCATGGCATGAAGGAACACCAGCGGGATGGCCACGAACAGACCGAGCATCGTGGTCACCAGCGCCTCCGAGATGCCACCGGCCATCAGCCGCGGATCGCCGGTCCCGTAGAGCACGATGGCCTGGAAAGTACGGATCATGCCGGTCACGGTTCCGAGCAGGCCGAGCAGAGGCGCTACGACCGAAACCACCTTTATCGCCCACTGGAAGCGCTCGAGCTTGGCCGACTCGCGCAGAATTGCCTCGTCGAGCTTGAGCTCGAGGGTCTCTACGTCGGCGCTGCGGTTTTCGTCGTAGACCGAAAGCACGCGGCCAAGCGGGTTCTTGTCGGAGACGTCGTCCTTGGCCTTCTTCTGCGCGGCGACCCGACGCCCGGTGACGACCATGAAACCCCAGCGTGCCAGCCCCAGCAGTCCGGCGATCACACCCAGGGCTATTATCACCATGCCGATCGGCCCGCCTTGCTCGACACGCTCGCGCGCGCTCGGGGCCTGGACGAGTACGGAGAGGATCTGACCGCGCGACGGATCGATGGACAGGGGCAGCAGACCGCTAGCGGCGGCCTCGAAGGGCTCTAGAGCGCCGAGATGCCGCGCGGTCGGTTGGCGTCCCAGCTCTTCCAGCTTGCCGATCTCGGCATCCCAGATCAGGTACTTGCCGCCCGAAATGGCGTTGAATGCGCCGACTCGCACTACCTCGAGCTCGACTTCGGCACCGGCAGCCGTCACCACCGTGGCCGGGAAGCGAGTGATCTTTCCTGTAGCCGTCATCTCCTGCTGCAGCGTGAACCACAGCTTCTCGAGCGACTCGATGGACGGCAGCGATTTCGAACTGCCCAGATCGACCAGGAACTCCTCACGCCCCGGCAGCTCGGCGCTCACCAGCGAGGCTTCCAGCAGACCGGCGGTGTCGCCGGCGACCTGTCTGACCACGCCGAAGGCCTCGCCCAGGTTGCCAAGGCGCTGCTTGAAGCTCTGCTCGAGCTGCGCCAGCCGGATCTCATTGTCCTGGAAGGTCTGCT
>PIVZ01001265.1 GCA_003354045.1 bacterium | reverse complement strand
CCCCTATAGCCGCGCCGAGGACGATGGCTGGCTCAGTAAGAGCAAGATCATATCGGACGCCCAGCACGACTGGCTCTTCAACTCGAGCTCCTGGGAGGTGTTCGCCAAGGGCTTGTTCGAGTTCGACGAGATGAAGGACTTCGACTACCGCCTGGCGGCGACCGTGGGTCCTGCCTATCGCTTCATCAAAACCGACACGATGAAGCTGACCGGGCGCGTCGGCCTCGGTGCCTCGCGCGAGTTCGGCGGCGAAGACGAGGAGGTCGTTCCCGAGGCGATGCTGGGCGCGGGTTTCAACTGGGCCGTCGTCAAAGGACAAAAGTTCAAGAGCTCGATCGAGGTCCTGCCGAGCCTCACCGAGGGCGGTGAATTCCGCGCCATCGCGCTGGTAGCCTACGACATCGAGCTGAGCGTGCCGCTGGCGCTCAGCCTCCGGCTGGGAATAGAAGACCGCTACGACAGCCAGAGCGCAGCCGACACCGACAGCAACGACCTCGACTACTTCGCCAGCGTCGTGCGCAAGTACTAGCGACCTCGACTACTTCGCCGGCGTCGCCGCGAGTACCA
This sequence comes from bacterium, assembly GCA_003354045.1. Taxonomy (GTDB): domain Bacteria; phylum Desulfobacterota; class Binatia; order UBA1149; family CAITLU01; genus PIVZ01. The sequence goes on along the minus strand of PIVZ01001265.1, from coordinate 197 downwards.
GCGCTCAGTCAAAGGGCTGCGGCCCGGTCAGCCGCCGCTGCCTAGCCGGCGCCACGACGGCCCACGCTTCGGCTCGCCTGCTCTGGCCGCATCGAGCGTCTCGGCAATCCGCGAGACCGGCTCGGCGACCGCGTAGCTGTAGTTCTCGTTGGCGCTGGCAATGACTCCGAGTAGCTCGAAGCGGCCATCGGTCACCG
>PIVZ01001264.1 GCA_003354045.1 bacterium | reverse complement strand
CAGAACATCGTCACGCCGTCGGGACGTCGTCTCACCTTGATGAACCCGGCTTACATGACGCGACAGATTCACGAGATGGGTAAGGCTCAAGGCGGCGCGGCGGGCCACATCACGAGCCTGAATCCGCTCAACCCCCATAATTCTCCGGACGACTGGGAGCGCAAGGCGCTGGCCGAGTTCGAAGAGGGCATTGAGAGAGTCTCATCCCTCGAGCAGGTGGACGGAAGACCGTCCCTACGTTTCATGCGGCCGCTGCTCGCGGAGAAGCCCTGTCTCACGTGCCACGCCGACCAAGGCTACGAAGAAGGCGACCTGCGCGGCGGCATAAGTTACTCGGTGGACCTCTCGCCATATGCGGCCGAGAGCGCCAGACACTTCGAGGGCGAGGTAGCACTGCTGGCGTCGATGTGGTTGGCCGGTATTCTCGGCCTCGCCCTGGGAGGATCTCAGATTCAGCGTCGTGCCGGGCAACGCGAGCAGGCAGAACTCGCGCTGTGGCACAGCCACGAAGAGTGGCGAAGCACTTTCGACGCGATGTCGGATTGGGTCGCCGTACTGGAGCCCGAGACGCGCAGGATACTTCGTACGAACTCGGCCGGCTCCGCGTTGCTGGGCCTGGCCGAGGAACAGATCATCGGCGAAGTTTGCTGTCGCCTGCTTTACAGCGGAGACGAGCCGCTCGAAGTGTGTCCGGTGCCGGCCGTGATCGATACGGGCCTGCCGCAAAGCGTTGAACTCTATCATGAGGAGAGCCGCCGCTGGCTCG
>PIVZ01000601.1 GCA_003354045.1 bacterium | reverse complement strand
CTGCCCTCCTTTCCGCCCACCTCGCGGGTCGCGTCGAGATACGGGAGGAGGCGGCCCTGGAATGGCAGTTCACCCTCAGCTCCTGGACGCATCGCGAAAGCGAAAAGCATGCGGTGATGGAGGCGATCCGCGCGATACCAGATAGCGCCCAACCCAGCGAGGCAGGCCAATGAACGACGACGACCACACCTGGAACTGCCTCACGGTCGGATGTGTCATGCCCATCATCGTTCTCATCGCCATCGCCATGGGGGCTCTCTGTGAGTCGGGGTGCATCCAATGACCCCCGCCGGACAGCGCGGGCTGTTCCCGCCGTTCGGGCGCACCGGCGCCCCCCACCAGCCCCACAGCGACACCAGCCGCGCCGCGGCCGAAGCGATTGTGGGCGACCTCGGGAAGCTCCAGAAGGTCGTGATCGACTACCTGCGCACGCGGCCCGACGGGGCGACCGACGACGAGATGCAACTGGCCATCCCCATGAACCCGAGCACGCAGCGACCGCGCCGCGTGGAACTGGCAACCCTAGAAGTCATCGAGAAGACCGGCGAACGGCGCAGCACGTCGTCGGGTGGCAAGGCTGCGGTTTGGAGGGTGAAGTGATGGCGCGCGTGGGTTTTTGGAAGGACTGGTACCGCATAACATCACGGCTGCGCGGCCTCGTGTCTGTTCGCCGACGCCGAGAGATTGAGTTCTCGGCCATTCGGGCTTCCACGGAGACGACCGAAAAGGTTTTGCCCATCCTGCGCCGGATGGTGGACGCTGAGGTTCGGCGCGAGACCGCTCGCCCGAGAAGGAGGAAGGCATGACGGACGCAGCCCTATGCACGCCGTGGGTTATCCCGTGCTGCAATCAAACCGTCTACCTGTGCGCCAAAGGGCACACGCCGCCGGTGACGATCCAGTGGCTCGGCGTTAGGTGCAGCGAGTGCGGCAAGTCGTACACGTACGAAGCAGACATCATCGACTGGCAGCACTGGGGCCCCTGCGCCGACCCATACCCCGGGCTGCCGCGCGTCAACTTCTGGGCGTACGGATGGCTCACGCTGAAACGATATGGAGGGCCGCTCGATGGGTAAGAAGCCCCCCCGCTACGCGAAGAACGTGGACCGCAACCAACTCGCCATCGTGCGCGCCGCCGAAGCCGAAGGCGCAACCGTCCACGTCATCGGCCTGCCCCTGGACCTCCTCGTGGGATTCATGGGCTGGAATCTGCTGGTCGAGGTGAAGAACCCGAACAGCGAGAAGCGCATGTCCCGCGACACGCAAGTGCAGCGTGACTTTTACCGTGAATGGAAGGGCGGATCCGTGCTAGTCGAGACGCCCGACCATGTGCGCGCCATCCTCCGCGGCCTGGCCCGCATAGGCCGCGCCCCGAATCTGGAAACCTGATGGACAACCCGCCCGAACAAGGCCACCGTGGTGGCCGTTCCCTGATCCTGATGACCGACAAGCTTGGAGAAGCCATGAACGAACTGACACCGGACGGAACCGAACCCGTCCAGGCGCTAACCATCGCCACCGAAGCTATCGCCCGCCCCATCGTCGCCCTTGACCTAAAGGTGCTGACCGAGATCCACTCGCTGGTCCGTATAGGGTCAGCCATGCAGGTCACGGATGCGGCCACCTTCGACCGCGGCGACGAGGTGAACCGCAAGATGCGGAAGTACATCAAGGCGCTGAACGCGCAGCGCGTGAAGGTGAAGGCCCCGGTGCTCGACCTCGGCCGGCGCATCGACGCGGTGACCAAGGAAGCCGTGAAGCCCCTGGTCGACGCGACCGACAGATTGAGCGGGCGCCTGGTGACGTTCCAGCGCGCCGAGGAAGCGAAGGTCCGCAAGGCCGAAGAGGCCCGCCGCGAGGCGGAGCGCATCGCGCAGGAGGCGGAACAGGCCGCGGTCCGCGAGGCCGTAACAGGCGACGCCGAAAAGGCCGTCGAGCACATGGAGGAGGCCGCAGCCGTCCGCGAGGAAGCAGCCGCCGAAGTGCCCACCGCGGTGAAGTCCAGCAGCGTGCACGAGACGACCAGGCAGGTGCTCGCCATCGACGACGCCATGCACATCCCCCAACAGGTCACCACCCCCACGGGCGAGACCATCCAACTCTGGACGCTGAACGAGCCAGCCGTGCGCAGGGCCCTGATGGCAGGCGCCACCGTGCCGGGTGCGCACCTTGAGAAGAAGACGGGATACTCCTCGGCACGCCAGGGTTGATGCGCCATGAGGCGAACGCTATACCGGGTCGGTCGTCGATTCGCCGCTCACGCGGCGCCGATGGCTTCTCCGCACGGGGCCAGCTTCGGCTGGTCCCGTGTTTTCGTTTCCGGGGGGCGGCTATGACCCTCCCCTGGGCCAAGGTCTTCCGCGACAAGCTCCGCGGCAGCATCCGAATCCGCTCCCTCAAGCTGACCGACTACGGGGTCTACATGCACGTGATGATGGCCGCAGGGGACGACGGCGCCCTGGTCAGCGGCACCCACGCATGGACCCTTGAGGACATCGCCCTGGAGTGCAACGCGCCCCGGGGGAAGAAGCGCATCGCCAAGGCCGTCGAGCGCCTGGTGGCCGATGGCCTCCTCCAGCAGCGCGAGGGCGGCGCCTACGTGGTCACCAACTGGGCCGAGATGCAGACCTCGCACCGTGCCGTCCGGCACAAACCCCCCGTCCGCCGGCAGCCCCGCAGGGGGCCGCGACCGATTGCCAGCGACTTGGGCGACTGGGGTGGGGGCCAGGCCGCGCAGATACCGTAGAACAGGGGTTGGGTGAATCCCTGCAGGGGCGCGCGTCTTCTCTCATCGGGGCGCGCGCCCCGTTTTCGTGCCCGGGGAAATCCCCCATCCGTTTCAGGGATTTCGGGCGTTTGTTTCACCGTCCCCACCCCGGACCGCACGCAGGCCCGAATTCCGCCCCGGTTCCGCCCACCGTGGGGCCCGTGGCGCTTTCTGGGGGCCCGCGGCCCGACTGCACCCCCGAGGCCCCCGTGCCCGCATACGGCTTCTCAGCGCCCCGTGGCGGATTCGTTGAACGGGCCGCGCCTGCCCGCGTAGGCTGCCCCCATGAAGAAGCATCTATCGACGATCCTGGTTCTCGTGTCCCTGTCCCTGGCCTGCCACGGTGGCAGCGGGGGTAGCGGGGGCGGGGGCGGTGTCAACGCGGGGGGGGCGCGCAC
>PIVZ01001263.1 GCA_003354045.1 bacterium | reverse complement strand
GTGCTTGGATCGATTGCTGGCTTGGCTGTCATGCTGGACCTCGTCCGTGTGTCCGAATGGACATCTGCGACCAGAAGCAAGGCCCGGCGCGGCTCTTCTGGACGTGGATCGAGATCGTGGAGGTGCGCCGAGCAGCGTCTCCGCTCGGCACGGGGCCACGAATCGCGTGGCGCAGCCGCCACACGAAATGTGGCGAAGCCAGACGAGGGTGGCGCGCGCAAATAGCCCGGCGATCACGACCTCGCCGGGCGCTCATAACTCAATGACTGTTACTTGTTTACGGCCTTTGCCGGGCGGCTACGCCGTCACCCACTCGACACCATCAGGAGCAAGGTACCGAGGGTGCCGGCCCGCCCGAACATGTCGCTTCAGGTGGTCGGCAAACCCTTCGTCGAACTCCCGAATGCTCTCGCGCACTCGCTTCAGCGCCATTCCGACCGACCTTCTGTGTCGCTCCGTGTCGTCACCGAGCCGCTTCCGCACCTTCTTGTAGCCCGCCTTGTTTATCTCAGAGAGCAGCTCCGCCTGCTCCGCACGCAGGCCCTCGGCTTCGCCTTCGTGACCATGCCTCTCCGCATCCTCGATCAGCCGCGCGTAGTCTTGGTATTCGGCCCAAACTGCTTTCCGCGCTTCATCATCCATCACCTCGTCGCCGGATGAGAAGTGATACTGCTCGGGATTCTTCGCCACCGCGAGAACGAGCTTCCCGACGGAGAACTCTGTGCCGGGCGCAGACAACAGCACATGCAAGTAGGAAGCACCGCGAG
>PIVZ01000600.1 GCA_003354045.1 bacterium | reverse complement strand
CGATCAGCGCGGGAGCAAGCAGCTACGGTCACGGATGGACTCTTCCGCTGGCCCGCATCCATCGCTCGACCAAGGACGGCGTGCCCGGCTACGACGACGGCGACACCTTCATCCTCACCATGCCCACCGGCAGCATGGAGCTCGTCAAGGTGGCCGGCACGAGCAAGCGCTACCGGGCCAAGATAGAGGGGTCGTTTCTCAGAATCGGCTTTGACCGGGGCTCGAACTACTGGAAGGTAATCGACCGTGGCGGCACGACTTTCTTCTTCGGCCGTAGTGCCAATTCGCGGATCGCCGGCGGGCAAGGTGCGGGCAACACCTTCGCCTGGCTGATCGAGCGCATGGAGGACCCTGCCGGCAACCATATCGACTTTCGCTATCTGGAGCCCGAGGCTGGAGAGGCGGCCCCCGGGCTTCCCGAGCTGATCTCCTATGGCGGTAACACGAGACAGGGTCGCGGCCACTTCGCCTCCGTGGTGTTTAACTGGGGTCCCCTCACCTACCCCGCTTTGCCGCGGCTATCGTACATCTCAGGCCTGCCGGCGAAGTACGACCTGGCTCTCCTTTCCATCGAGACCTCGGTCGAGGGAGTACCGGCGCGGCGCTACGATCTCAGCCACGATACGGATCTTGTTTCGGGTACGACCACTCTGGTGGCCGTCACGCTGACCGGATTTGCCGATGATCCAGCCGACGATGTCGCCATGCCGAGCACGGTGTTTGAGTACTCACCGGCCGTGCAGACGGGATGGCCGACCGGCTTCGACGACGAGCGCAGTTCAACTGCGCTGACCTTCGAAGGCCCCACCACTATTCGAGACGGCGGCGACCGCATCGACCGTGACGTCTTCGACATAAACGGCGACTCGATAGTGGACTACGTGATGCCGCGCGAAGAGCCTCCGAGCGTGATGCTCGGCAACGGCGCGGGTTTCGACGAGCCGGTGCCGTGGCACTGGCCGATCGAGCCTCAGGTTCCCGGCGGACCGCGCTGGGTGCGGCTAAGAGACAGCCACAACAATCTCGCAACCAACATCTTCGATATCGACGGAGACGCCCTTCCCGATCTCGTTGACGGCCGCACCACGAGCTGCGGCAAGAAAGACCCGGAAACGTGGTGCGTCTACCTCAATACCGGCAGCGGGTTCGCCCCAACGCCCATCGAATGGTGGGCTCCACACAACGACATACGCCACGCCGACTCCGGCGGCTCTCACGTCAAGATCGACGTCGTAGACCTGAACGGCGATGGGCGCCCGGACTGGGTGGACGCGACCACCCGCAGCAACAATGACGTCCGTCCGCACTGGACGGTGCACTGGAACACCGGTCATGGTTTCGAACGCTCGGGTAGCGAGTTTCGTGCACCGAAGGGGCTGATAACCAGAGTGAGCAGCGGGCGCACCGTGTGGGCAATGGCCGACATGAACGGCGACGGCCTGCGCGACTACGTGGTGGCCGACACCGGAGATGTCGATGGCGGCGCATCCTACCACCGCCAGTACTGGTGGCAGGTCTACCTGAACACCGGAGCCGGCTTTGCCGAAGAGCCTCTGGCCTGGCGCATCGAAGCCGACGGTGATCCCACTCTTCCGAACTTCATGAGCCTTGCGGTAGCCGGCGGTCGCTCCACACTGGCCGATCTCGTAGACATGACCGGCGACGGCCTGCCCGACCTCATCCGCCGCAACATGATCTACGATCCAGCTGAAACCGGCGTACCCGACATCTGCTACTCGAACAGCGGATGCCCGAGCGTGAACGGCACCGGCGCTCTGGTAGTGCCAAGCTCCTGCTGCTTCAATCTGCTCCTCTACGTAAACACCGGATCGTCGTTCGCCGCACCGGTCGCATGGCAGTCTCCCGTGCAGGGCATGCGTGCGAACTACACATACTGCCCGTTCAATTTATGGCGCCAGTGTCCGGTCCAGCCCATATATCACTTCGAGACAATGGACTTCGACGGCGACGGCCTGCTCGATTTCGTACAGATAGGCTCGAACCCTCCCGAGCCGAAGCGCTGGCGTGTCTGGTTTCACCCCGCCTCGGGCCGCTCGGTCGGCGAAGACCTCGGGCCCACGCAGACAGTAAAACCCAATCTGCTGGTGGCCATGATGAACGGCATCGGCGGCGAGACTCACCTGCAATATGCACCCGCGGCCGGCGGTCACGACACACGACTGCCCCTTCCGTACTGGACCTTGGTCGGTCGCGAGATCTACGACGGTTTCTCGGAGACTCCCGCGGCCTCGAGCACGATCGCCTATGCCGGCGGTCGTCACGACGGCCAAGAGCGGGACTTCCGAGGCTTTCGCATGGTTTGGGAGGTGGACGGGCTAGGCGTGACCAGGGCGACGACCTTTCATCAGGACGACGTGCGCAAGGGGCTCGTCGAGAGCGTCGCCGTACTCGGCAAGCCCGACTGCGAGGCGAGCGACCCCTACGATGCCGGCGACCCGTGCAGTCCATGGCGGTTCCGCCTCGGCCAGGACGAGTACCTGTGGCCGCACGACGAGCCGCTGCTCCTGCAGGAACACCGCAGCTGCCCCTATTTCGAAGGTGACCCAGTAGACGAGCTATGCACGGTAACCACCTATGATTACGATAGTTTCGGTAACACCAGCCGGACGCGGCTAGTGCCAGGGTCGGGGGCCGGCCAAGAGACCGAGACAGTCTATATCCACCGGGTAGCAGACGCCGGCGGAATGCCGCAGGTCTACAAGGTGGACAAGCCGGATTCGGTGCGCACCTGGGAGGGCGACGCCTGGGAGCGGCCGCTGTTCGAGCAACGCTTCGAGTACAAGTGGGACGGCCTCGTCTTCGGCGCCCTCACCGGCGCCTCGACCTGCCGGCGCTGGAACCGCGGGGTCTGCGTGAGCTGGTCCACTCGAAGGTTCGGCTACGACGGCTATGGTAACACGACGACTCTCGTATCGGCCCGCGGGTATGCGAGCACGACCGGCTATGGCCGGTTGGCCGTCCATGCGGTCAACTCGACCAACGCCGCAGGAGAGCGCACCACAGCAGAGTACGATCACCGCACGGGCAAGGTCACCCGGACGGTGGAGCCCGGAGGAAACGATCTTCGCACCGACTACGACGGGCTCGGGCGGCCGATTCGCTCCTGGCGACCGGGCACCAGCCGCGACAACCCACTCGTCTCGAC
>PIVZ01001262.1 GCA_003354045.1 bacterium | reverse complement strand
TTTCGTCGTGGAGCCTCTCCACGGACTCCCGAACAGACTCGAGGGTTACGGCATCGTCAGGGTGGGCCGACGAGACTCGTACCGAATCGCCGTCGAACGTGACCGGTGTGACCATGCGATCGACGATCGTGAGGTCAAACGTGGTGCTGGGCGCCGGGCCCGAATCAGGGGAGGTCCGGCAGCCCGAATAGACGAGCTTCGCTTTGAAGCTGCCGAGCGGGGCTGCGAACCGAAAGCCGGTCGCGACCGCAAAGGGTGCTTCGGTGCCGCTCGGAAAGATCGGTTCGTGAAGAAAGGGCTCGTCATTCAGTGAAAGCTGCAGAGAGCATCGTGGGCGTTGTCGGACCTGTTCGCCGGAGTCGGTCTCGAGGACGATGGCGGGCACCCGAGGATCGGTGACCGTGAGCTCGAGCCATCCGTGTTCATGAGCACGGATGTAGGCGCTGCGCGGTTGCGAAGGCTGAGCGTGAGCACACGACGCAGCCACGAGTACGGTCATCACCACTGCGTTCGTGACAGGTCTGCTCATCGGTTCCCCGCCAAGGCTGTGGCGGCCAGGCCGCTCTGTTGGTCAGCTATGCGACGTCGCTCGGAGGGCATGAGGAATCCGTGAGGACCACCTCGGCCCGGAGGCCCCCCAGGCGCCCAGCAACCTGATTGTAGGCCCACGCCATCACGAGACCGCAGAGCCACCCAAATGCAAGGGCCGCTACGACGTAGCCCGCAAGGAACGCCACGATCCAGATGTCGAAGTCCCCTGATCCCAA
>PIVZ01001261.1 GCA_003354045.1 bacterium | reverse complement strand
CAAGACGCTTCATGGCGATTCTTCTTTCTTGCTCGGACTCAGCTTCTTCCGACAAGTCAAATCAGGTCGACCGAGCCGCCGTGGTCGGTGGCCGGTCGAGTGGCTCTTCCCTATGCGATCCCCGGTGGGATCAAGATCGTCTTTCCATACTTGGGCTTACCCGGTCGAACCATGTGTACGGCGCAGGCCAGGCACGGGTCGAACGAGTGAACTACTCTCAGGATCTCGACGGGTTCGGCGAGATTCGGCACCGGCGTACCCAACAGGGCGTACTCGGTGGGGCCTAGCAGATCGGCATCGTCCCTCGGAGCCGTGTTCCAGGCCGTCGGCGTGATGACCTGGTACCGACTGACCGTCGAATTCTCTACGTCCATCCAGTGCCCCAGCGCGCCGCGCGGCGCCTCGGTCAGTCCGGCGCCGGTGCCCGTGACGGGGACATCGCTGGGTGCGTAGGTCGGGGCTCCGGGCACGAGTTCGTTGAGCCAACCGTCCATGGCGTTCGCCAGCATTTGCGTTTCGAGCGCCCTTGCCACCACGCGGTCCATCATGGAGACGCCGTTGGTGTAGTGGCCGTTGATCCACATGCGAGCGAGCGGGCCGGCCTCGCAGGCATAGCCCGCGTAGCGCGGCGCCTTGAGCCACGTATACCCGGTCGGCTTGTCCGGCTCCGGATTGGTCTCGCCCTGGGCCGGATGTTGCGTGCCGGTTGCGTCGGTGAACCAGCAGTGTTTGACCGACTCGGTGATCTGAGCGGCATCCAGCGATCCC
>PIVZ01001260.1 GCA_003354045.1 bacterium | reverse complement strand
TTTCTCTGGTGCCGGTCTCGGTGGTGATCTCGAACTGGTTCGTCGTCAAACGCGGGCGCGCCATGGGCATAGCCTATACCGGCGTCGGTGTGGGCGAGTTCCTGCTCACGCCGGCAGTGGCTTTGCTCATAACCAGTATAGGCTGGCGCGAGGCTTACGTGATCTCGGGTCTGGTGGTGCTATGCACGCTCACGCCCATAGCCTTGTGGATGAAGAACCGACCTTCGGATCTCGGTCTGTTGCCCGACGGCGAGCGCGGGCGTGACCCTGACGCTGCCGTGCTCGGGACCGATGAACCCAGGGGCGAGACCCAACCCTCGGGTTTCTTGCTGTCCGAGGCCTTGCGCACTCCGGTGTTCTGGTTGGTAGCCATCGTCTGGCCGATGGCGATGATGCCCTTGATGGCCGTGGCCTTGCATCAGGTGCCCTTCCTGACCGACATCGGCATGTCCACCGAGGCCGGGGCGCTGGTGGCCGGAGCCGTCGGCGGGATGAGTATGTTCGGACGCGTCGGCTACGGCTTTCTTTCCGAACGCTTCTCCATGCACATCATCTACGCGACGTGCTACGTGCTGATGGCGCTCGGCATACTGGCCTTCTCGGGCGCCGCGAGCTGGGGCGTCGCTTCCCTGTTCGTTTACTCCGCGGCTTTCGGCATTGCCGTCGGCGGTGCTTTCGCTCTGGCGCCTTTGCTGGTCGCCGATTTGTTCGGGACGAGAGCGCTCGGGGAAATTTTCGGACTACTCGGCCTGGCCGCGACAATCGGCGG
>PIVZ01000072.1 GCA_003354045.1 bacterium | reverse complement strand
GGAAAGGCGAGAACAGCGCGCCCGCCATGCCGAGCGCCGTCATGCCGAGTCCGACCTCTCCGAACGAGGCCCCGAACTCGGCGGCCACGGGCTTCTGGAAGAGCCCGAACGAGTAGGTGGTGAACCCCACCGCGAAAGCCTGGGTCATGAAGGCGACCGCCACGATCCGCCAGCCGTAAAACAGCCCCCGCGCTCTCTTTCTTCTCGATGCCACTTCGGATACGGCCCCGTTGGTTCCGGCCACCTTTCTCTTCACGATCACCCCGTCTACGCTCTCACTCCTGCGACGGAGTGCACCGGCAAGCCGCCTACACTACCGGCGCGCCACCGGCAGCGGTAGCGGCATAGGCGGTTTCAACTGCGTGGTCGCCGCCCGAGTCCCGGCTGGGCGGGCGCGAACGGCTCATCGCGGCAGCCTCATCCAGCGACCGCGGCCGGTTCCTTGGACACGGGCTCATGCGTCGTGCTATGAGCCCGGGAAGGGCTCGGGACCAGGCTCGACAACGGGGTACGTACAAGGGGCGCGAGGGCTGCGTGGCCTGGCACCTTCTGTCGGCGTATCTGGCGAGCAGCGAGAGCCAAAGGGATGCCGACGAGTTTTCAGGAGCGGGGTCACGGCCACGCCGTCAACGGCGACGAGCAACCGACTCTGTTGGAGCGCGCGCGGATCGGCGTGTGGGTTCTCTTTGTCTGTGCCGTGTTTCTTCCCGTCGGCGACCTGCTCGGCGGCACTGGCGATTCGACACTGCTTTGGTCCGTCCATGCCGGGCGGCTGCTATGGGTAGTCTTGATGATGGTCGGGTTGCGCCTCGCGACGACCAGGCGATATCCCGGAGCCATCGCCTTGCTGACCGCGCTCTCACTCGTCGCCACCTCCACCTTCATCGCTGTGGCAAGGCAAACGTTCACGCCGATGTTGATCGTTGCAGGGGCCGTGCCGCTGGTGACGGCTTCACTGTTTCCGTGGGGCGCCCTCATGCAGGCCGTCATGGTGTTGCTGAGCGGTCTGTTAGTGGTTGTGATTCCTCCGTTGATGATCGCCGACTTCGCCTACGCTCTGCCTACCAACACCTGGTTCAACCTGGTTGTGCCGTGGGTGATCTCGATCTATCTCGCCTACGAATTGAGCCGCAGCCGTTACATGATCGAGCGGGGAAGGTTCAAGCTCTACACGTTGAACAGGACGTTGGAGCAAAGGATTACCGACCGTACCGAAAGGCTCGCTCGTGTAAACAAGGATCTGGCGTCGTTTGCCTATTCGATATCGCACGATCTTCGTACGCCGTTGCGAACGATCGACGGCTTCAGCCGGCTCGTACTCGACGAAACTGCGGACCGCCTCGATGAAACCGAAAAAGGCCACCTCAACACCGTGCGTGCAGCCGCGCAGCGCATGGGGGAGCTGATCGACGCGCTGCTCAAGCTCACGCGTATCGGCCAGCAAGAGCTGAATCGAGAGTGGGTGGATCTGAGTGCGATCGCGCGGTCGATTGCCGCGGATTGTCAGATCGCCGAGCCGAATCGTGGCGTGAACGTGGATGTTAGCGATACACCGCCGGTGTATGCAGACCCGGTTCTGGTCCGCAATGTCGTGCAGAACCTCTTCGAGAACGCGTGGAAGTACACGGCAAGAAGCGACTCGGCACGAATCGAGTTCGGGGCGGAAGAAGAAGACGAGAACACCGTCTACTACGTTCGCGATAACGGAATCGGCTTCGACATGGCCGAGGCCGGCAAGTTGTTCGAGGCCTTCCAGCGGCTACACGGCCCCGGTGAGTTCGAGGGCACGGGCATTGGGCTGGCCACCGTGCGCAGGATCATCCGCCTGCACGGTGGGCGCGTGTGGGCCGATGGAAAGGCGGGCGCCGGCGCCGAGTTCCATTTCACCATACCGGAACCCGTAGTTCCCGCTTCCGTGCGCTAGACGCGGAGGCGACGCTTCGACCTCGGGCCTATGCTTCTCCCAATTTGCGGACCTTCTCGACCTTGATCCTTACCGCGTTCACGGGCGGCGGCAGCTTGAGCTCGCTCTCGGCCACCTTCGCGGCAAGCGCGTCGTATAGCTCGCCTTCCTTCAGGAGTTCGGCCGTTCCCTTGAACTGAAAGCCCTGGAACGTCTCCGGCTTGCAGACGAAGACGGCGATATTGGCGTTCTGTTCGAGATTGGCCCGTGTGCCCGGGCTCATGATGTCGGCGAATGCCAGGTGCTCATCGTCGAGGACGGTGATCGAGCCCTTGGGGCTGACGTTTGGAACTCCGTCGTTGGAGGCCGTCGCCACGTAGCTGAGTCCCACTTCTTCGATCAGATTCTTGTGTTCTTCTTCGATCGTCGCCATCGCAGTTTTCTCCTCTTCGCGGCTGTCGGCACCGCCGGCCGCGCGATTGAAGCATAAAGATCACGCAGAGACAGGTAGTGCAACGACGATCGAGAGCCCTGGCGCTTGGACGTTGAAGATAGCCGCGGCTATAGAGCGACGGGAGGAGTATGATCGCATGGCTGACACGGATACCACCGCTCTCATGAAATCGTTGATCCCGAGGCACGACGGCATCGACCTCGAGCGATTGCACGTGCTCATCGAAGAGGAGCTCGAGCTCTACGTGGAGCGCACGCCCAAGAGCCGCGAGATGGCCGAGCGCGCCAAGCGGCACCTCGTGGGCGGGGTGATGTGCAACTGGCACGGGGATTGGCACCTGCCGCATCAGCTCTACGTTAGCCGCTCCAAGGACTGCCGCGTCTGGGATCTCGACGGCAACGAGTACATCGACTTCAATCTTGGAGACACCCCGGACATCTTCGGGCATGCTCCCGACAACCAAGTGACCAGCTCGCTGGCGAGCTTCATCCAGGAAGAGGGCATTGCCACCTTGCTGCCGAACGAGGACGCGGTGGTCGCTGCCGAGATCTTGGCGCAACGTATCGGGCTCCGATACTGGTACACGGCGCTGTCGGCCAGCGATGCCAACCGTTTCTCGATCAAGATCGCCCGCATGCTCACGGGGCGGCCGAAGGTGATGATCTTCAACCTTGCCTACCATGGTAACGTGGACGAGACCCTCAAGTGGACGCTCGAGCCCGGCTCCATAGAGCGGCGTTTTCCTCTCGACTACGCCCCCGGACAGGACCCGGCGGCGACAACCGCCATCGCGAACTGGAACGACCTGGAATCTGTCGAGAAGGCTCTCGAGGGCGAAGACGTGGCGATGGTTTTCGCCGAGCCGGCGCTTACCAACACCGGCATCGTGATGCCGCAGCCGGGCTTCCACGAGAAGCTTCGAGAGCTGTGCACTCGCTACGGCAGCTATCTGTTGATCGATGAAACCCACACGCTCTCGGAGGGGCCGCGCGGATGCACCGGGCCGTGGGGGCTGGAGCCTGATTTCTGGGTGGCCGGCAAATGTATAGCCAGCGGCGTGCCGTGCGCCGTGTACGGATTCAGCGAGGAGATCGGCGACAAGCTCGGTGCCATCATGCAGATGGACGATCCGCACGTGTCGGCCGGTTTCACGGGACTCGGAACCACTGCGACGGGCAACGCGCTGTCCACGCGGGCGCTGCGCATGACGCTCGAGCACGTGCTGACCGACGAGGTCTACGGGCGCATGCGCGAGACGATGGCGCGTCTGGTCGATGGCATGCGCGCGGTGATCGCGAAGCACGGAGTTCCGTTCAGCGTCACCTCAATGGGGAATCGCTGCGATCTGCGCTTCCTGCCCGAGCCTGCCGTGGATGCGTTCGACTCGACGATAGGCGTGGGGCTCGGCGGCTACTTCGAGTTCTTGCACCTACGCGCGCTCAATCGCGGCTTCTTCATAATCCCTTATCTCAACATGTTCCTGTGCAGTCCCACCACCACTGCCGACGATGTCGATCGCTGGGTGGAATGCTTCGACGAGATCGTCGCGGACATGCTGTCAGGTTAGGCCGCAAGGCGGCACGAGGGGCGTTCCGACGAATGCCGGCGCGGCACCTCTGGCTCTGGCGGTACGGGTTCGGTTCAACCCGAACTTCAGTCGTCGTACTGATAGGTGACGGATACGCCGAACTCCGGCATGGCCCCGCTCTGGTAGCGGCCGGGGAAGAACGCTTGGTCGTCTTCGGTCACGACGCGGTCTTCGATGTGGCCGACGCCGGTTTGCACATCGATCGTCCAGCGTTCTAGCTGCACTCCGAAGCCCGCCATGAACATGAAGTCGCTCGCGTCGTAGAGTTGGGGACGAATCGCCGACGGCTCGATCATCCAAGGCTCGTAGGACACTCCGCAGCGAAGCCAGGCCCAGTCGAGCACCGCGTACTCCAGGCCTGCGCCGTATCGGATAACCGCGCGTGTGTCCTCGATGAATTTCTGGTTGAGTTCGGGATTGTTCTCGAACTCTAACTCGCCCTTTTCGAAATCGGGGTAGTGCGCCCAGTTTGCCTGGACCGTGACCAAGAGACGCTCGGTGAGCTGATGTGCCAGGCCGAAGGTAAGGTTCTGTGGCGTATGAAGGTCGATTTCGACATCGTCCGATTCTTCCGCGACCTCACCGTCGCCGCTCATGAACACTATGCCGGGCGTGCGGTAGGCCAGCCCGAAGGTGGTACGGTCAGTGACGTCGTACAGGAGGCCCGCGGTGCCGAGGATCCCGAACCCGTCCACGTCGAAGGCGACGTTGCCGAGCGGGCTCGGCGTGCGACCTTTGAGCTTGCCGTAGCTCGGTGCGAGTTGCACGCCCACGCGCAGGCCCGGCATGATTTCTCGCCCGGCCACCAGACCGAGATGGAGAACAGCGGTCTCGCCGAGCAACTTGCTCGTCAGCCCGGCTTCTTCGTTGGCCGGAAAGTTGAAGCTGGAACCGACGGCTCCGTAGACTCCGGCCCCTACGTACCACGGAGCGAAGCGGTCGGTGCTCAGCCACATGAAAGGGGCGAACGGAACCTCGCTGCTGTTGCCATCATAACCGATCGCTTCGTTCGTATAGCCTCCGGTTACGTTGCCGGCCTCGACGCCCATCGCCACCTGAGTTCCTCGAAGTCCCACTATGCCGGCCGGATTGAACAGTAAGGTGCTGGCCCCGTCGTTGGGCGTGGCGACCACGTTGCCCGACATCCCTGCATCGCGGCCACCGAGATGTGGAAGTTGCAGCCCACTGGCCTGTGCTCCATGGGCCACCAACAGGGACAGGGAGAGAATAGCAGCGTGGGCTCGGATCGAGTGTGCCATGAGTCTGCCTCCGCTCGGCGGTCAGTTGTATACGGCGGGATGCAAACGATTCGGTTGCCCGCAGCCACGGCGGGATGCACCCCTGACAAAAAGATTGCATTCTGCTGGAGGTGACACAAGCCCGCGACGGGATCGTGGCTTCTGGATCTCGTCTTTTCGACGGGTTGGCCCGGGAGGCCCCACTGTCCGCGGCGACCGCGGCAGCCACGGGTCGCATCGACCTGGCCCGTCTGACGATTGCGGGCGAACACGGGTTTGACAGAGCGAGGTTGCGGACATACGCGAGGAGTGCCCTGCCATCCGATGACGCAGGCGTGCGCGGCATCTTTCCAGCGGACTGAAGAGTGACAGCGGACCGAAACAGATCCGAGACGGTGTTCTACGGCTGGAAGCTGGTGGCGGCGCTTTCCGTCATCCTCTTCTTTACCGCCGGCGGTGGATTCTACGTCTTCCCGGTCTTCATAGAGTCGTACCAGAAAGAGTTCGGCTGGAGCATGACACAGATCTCCGTCGGCGCGGCCATCTTCGCGCTCGTCATGGGCTTCTCGAACCCGCTGGTCGGAAATCTCTTCGAGCGCTTCACCGTGCGAAAGACGATGCTCGTGGCAGGGCTGCTCACAGTTGCGACCACGCTGGTTCTGGCCTCGTTGACGGCCTTGTGGATGCTCTATGCGGCCATGGTGGTCATGGGCTTTGCCGTTACCGCGACCACCATCCTGCCCGCTCAAACGGTAGTCACCAACTGGTTCGACAAGCTCCGCAGCCGTGCGATGGGCTTCACCATGTTGGGCATAGGCCTGGGTGGGTTCTTGCTGCCCCCCTTCAACGAGCTCATGATCCGTCTCATCGGATGGCGGCTTACCTGGGTGGTTGCCGCAGGCGTCATGGCCGCGATCGTAATTCCACTCATTGCCGTCTTCGTTCGTTCGACTCCGGCTGACCTCGGATTACTTCCCGACGGCACGAGTGAGTCTGAGTCTCACGACGGCGAGTCGAATCAGATCGCGCGTGGGCTCTCCGTGAAGGCCGCCATCCATACGCAGACGTTCTGGGTGTTGGCCTCGGTCTTTACCCTGCAGCTGTTCGGAGTGTCGATCCTGAATTTCCACTTCGTTCCATTCGCCATCCAAGAGGCCGGCTTCGGGTCGCAGCCGGCCGCGTTCTTCTACGGACTCACGGTCGGCTGGAGCATCGTGGGACGCCTGCTGTTCGGCTGGCTGGGGGATCGTTGGAGCCCCACTGCGCTGATGGCAGTGACGCTGTTGATGATGACGCTCGGGGTGACCGTGCTCGAAGTGCTCATAGTTCATTTAGGGTTGCGCGAGGCGAACCTGCTGTGGCTCTACTCGGCTCCGTTCGGCGCCGGGCTCGGCGGGCACGCGGTGCTGTTGCCAGTGGTTACCAGCCGCTGCTTCGGTGCGCTGCACTTCAGCAAGATCATGGGTTTGATCATGGCTGGCTTTGCCATCGGCGTTCTCCTTGGCATCCCTGTGGCAGGGTGGATCTTCGACAGCACCGGAAGCTACGAGTTGGCGTTGATCCTTGCCGGCTCGGCGCTGCTGATCGCCGCCGTACTGATGACGACGGTTCGTGCCGACCGCCATCGTGCCGACTTCGCCACAGCGTAGCGCGGGTTGGCCGCCGTTACTCATCGCGCAGCCAGACGCTGACGCCTTGGCGCTGGGGCCACGGCCGCGTCATCTCCGAGTAGTTGCGTTTCACCTTCGAGAAGACGGGATTGAAGCGTAGCCGCGACCACAAAATGACATCCGGAGCCGGGGCGTCATCGAGGGGGCCGAAGCGGCGCCCCTTGCGAATTTCATCGTCCATTATGTAAACCCGCGTCCTGTAGGGCAGGAAGCCGTATCGGTGGTAGTTGTCCATGTGAGCAAGCGCCAGCAAGTGTAGACAACCGACGGCGTATACCGTGCTCCCTTGCTCGCGCCACTCGCTCACCGTGGCCGCGGCTCGGCGTTGATCGTCCAAGGTGATGCGGTAGCGGGGGACCCTGACGGTCGCCAGCAGTAACAGCGCAGCCAGCACGACCGTTGTCGTCATGAGCACCGGCCGTGGTCCGCCGGGCAACCGAAGCACGCTACGTATGCCGGATACCGCCAGTCCCAGGCCGACGGCCGCGAACGGCAAGACGAAGAAGCGATCGGGAAAGTCTTGATAATCGGTGAAGCAAAACCCTACGGCTGCGGCGGCACCGACCACCACGTAGATTGTTCCCGGATCGATCCATGCAAGCGTTCTCCGTCGCAGCGAGCGAAAGATGCCAATGGCAAGTGCTGCAAAGAGCCACAACATGGTGATTGTCATCACGACCGCGCGCCCGTCCAGGCCGGCATCCCAGCCGAGAAGTGACGACAAGACCCAACCCGGAGGAAAGGGCGGTTTGGAGATGACAAAGGGGATCGCGAGGCTCTGATGGATTTGCTCGCCGATCGCACCGGTTAGCAGGAAGTAACACTCGTATGCCACAACGGGCAGAGCCGCGGCCGTAAAGAAGGCGAGCAACTCTTTTCTGCCGGCGGACCATCTTACGAGCACGGCCAAGGCGGGCAGAGCTGTCAGAATCCCGGGCTGCCAGGTGAGGAAACTCGCGGCGACGGTCAGTCCCAGGAGGGCGGGACGCCGTCTTGCCGCGGCGACGATACCGGCAAGGATGAAAGTCACCAGGAAGATCTTCGGACGTGAGCCCATTACCCCCTGCGCGAGAAACTCGGAGAACGGCAGCAGGGAGAGGGGAGCTACGCAGGCGGCGAGTCGATTTCCCGTGATGCTCCGTACCGCCAGCCACGAGAGCGCGAACGTGGCGACGACGAACACAATACTCAGCGCTCGGGCGGCGTAGACATCGTCGATACCCACGAGTCGTCCAGCCCATATCGCGCCGCCCGTCAGCATAGCAGCGAGCGCGTTCTTGACGTCGAAGACCGAAACATGGGGCGGCACTCCGGAGGCGAAGCGCTCGGCCACGAAGTAGTATATCTGGTTGTCGAGGGAGATCGGCTGGCTGAGAATCGGGAAACGCAGGCACCCGAGCAGTCCGGCCACGGCTGCGAGAACGACCCCGAGAACGTCTCGTTGCGCTGGTTTCAGCGGGATCCTGACAGTTGCGAGTTGATCCATTTCGGCGCCGGCCGGCGGGGCTCCGGTAGTCTCTACTGTCTTGGCTTCAAGCGGTGCGATCAAGGCCGGCACCGCGAGGCAGGCTCAGTGTCGAGGTTGCCCACGAGAAGTGGCGAGCGAATGTGATCTAGCTCACACTAGAAGGTGGCGCGGTCACGATCTAGCTCTCGTGTTGCTCTTCGGCCTGTGGAGAAAACCTCGGAGGAACTCCAAACAGAACATGCCGGGCTGCCGATGATCGATATTTTGAGAACGGCTGGCAAAGCAGGCCACGATATGGTTAAAAGATTACAGGCGCGGTACCAGAGACCGTGGTTGTAGCTGATTGTCCTGCCGAAGCGATTGAAGTCCCTTCCAGAGTTCCAGCGCTCAGCCCGTGCTTACGCAGACGCGTCGCCTGATCTGCGAGTACCCGGCTTGCCGGGAAGCATAACGAAGAGCGTTGCCACCTAGAGGGTGGGCACGCACGAAGGAGTACGATGTCAAAGAAGATCTATGTAGGAAACTTGCCATTCAGCGCAACGGAAGAGGGGATCCGCGATCTCTTCGCCCAACACGGCGAGGTGCACTCGGTGGCCGTCATTACCGATCGTGAGACGGGTCAGTCGCGCGGTTTCGGGTTTGTAGAGATGGAAGGGGCCGATGCGAGCAAGGCGATCGCAGCTCTCGACCAGACGGAGATGGACGGCCGCAGCCTGCGCGTCAACGAAGCCAAGCCCCGCGAGAAGCAATCCTCCCGCGGCCCCCGTTGGTAAGCACACCGACCACATCAGCCACCTGAAATCACCAGGATCGTCCTCGAGAAGCATGCGGCCTATCTGATACCGCTTCTTCTCGGGGACACCTGTGTGCCTCTATCGTCTCTGCGGGCCAGGTTCGGCCCGTTCTCGCTTCGGTGTGCACAGTCTCCACGGAGTTTTTCGCCGCGTTGGGATAGCATCCGGTTGGCAACTGATTATCCCTGCCGTCGACGACATTCTCGTTTGAATAGAGGAGCTTACGGCGTTCTGATTATCCCTTGACGGTCGCGCAGCAGCCGGTCGCCCGCCCTCCGTGTCGTTTGCCCACAAAGGGGTATGGGTGCTACGAGAGTAGCTGAAAACCCACGGCCCGCTCCGCTAGTCTTTCTCGTCGGCCGAGTGAGTCGCACGAACCAGTAAACGGCCATCCGCCAAGGAGGTCCCTTATGCGAAGCCAGCGAAGTACTGCGGTACTAGCGAGCGCCGGCTGCCTTGCGCTCGTGTGTGCTCTCAACCTGGAGGTCTCTCCTGCCGAAGCCTCCTGCAACCAGATCCCCGACCCCACTGCACTGGGCCTGGGTCAACCGGATTACTTGAGCCAGAAGGGGTTCCCGTTTCGTGGCGCACTGGGTCGTATCGACGGTCCGTTCGCCACGCCGGAGAGTCCGACGGGCCAGCGCAAAGTGAGTCTGGCGCAGGACCTCGTCTGCCGTGCGGAGCTGTTCGGGCCCGAGAACGGCTATAGCCTTCCGTCTCCCGATAAGTTGCGCGCAACGATCATGTTCGGGAGGCCCGGCGATTCGGTAAGGCATGCGCTGGCTGTGTTCCCTGAGGCCGATTGCCCTGGGTCGGTCGGTGAACTCGATACCTGTGGCGGCAAGCTCCACTATGGGGATCCGATATGCACGGGTATGGGCGGCACGACCGGCAAAGCGGAACAATCGTCTGGCAAGGAGGGAGTGCCGGTTGTCACGCGAAGCTTCGAATTCCCGAGCGCCGAGCAACTTTCGGCGGTGGATGATGCAGGCCGATTGGCGGGCGCCGCGACCATAGTGGTGACGGATCTCGAAACGCCGCCGTGCGCGGTCGTTTCATCGCCTTGTAGGAACCTCCCGGCCAGCGAGAGTGCGTCGATACACTTCTGCGTCGGTGAATTCTTCGCTACAAGTCCGGGTAACTGCGGGACTGAGCGTGCCGACGTGGACCTTTCTTTCAGTCACCTCTCCGTCACCGTTCTAGAGAACGACTTTCGCAAGATATGTACGAAGCATGTGCCGCCTTCATCGAGCACGCCGGACTGCGTGGCGGCCGGCGCGCACGCCGACGAGCTGTTCCTGACCGTTTTGCCCGGAGGTAACGCGCTGCTTGCAATGAACTGGGAGACCATCCTTGCCGATAAGCCCGGCAGCACCACGGTTCCTCCCGAGAAGAAGCAACGCAACGTATTTGGTAGCAGCGCGTTCGGGCGCACGGCGCACGCCGGAGCCGGTCCCATCCACATACCCGGAAAAGAGTTTCTCGCTTCGTCCAAGTCGCACGGAGGGGGTTCTTTCCCGACGAAACCTCGCTTCGATCGCGAGAGCAGACTCGGACACGGGAATGAGCTCGAGCTCGGCGGCAATGCCGACAAGCGACAGTCGACGCTATTGTTGATGCGGAGAAAACCCGTCGAGAATGTCTGCTCCGGCGGGCCCAGGGACACAGAAGCCTGCGATGGAGGACGCGACGCCTGCGAGTGCGGGACGCTGACTCCTGCGCACTGCAAGTGTTCGAAGGCGGGCCAATCGGCCTACTTCATCTGCATCGGAGGAGCCAGGCACGGGTTCCCCTGCAGCCGCGGTGATCACTGTCCCCCAAAGGGAGGTTCGTATGGACGCTGCCTACAGAAAACCCGGTGCCGTGCTCTCGGTAGTGGCGTGCCGTCCGTCGATTGCAAGGACGACGCGGACTGCGGCTGGATCGAGGAGTGCGGTCCGGGACTATTCGAGCTGCGCGGCCGCGAGAACATCCCCGGCGGCATCGCGATCAAGCGCAAGGTGCAGGTGGGTGACACTGACACCGGCGTCTGCGACGCCCCCGGCGGTTTGGTAGACGGCGTCGTCTGCACGGCGGGAGGCTCGCTGTGTGGGGCGAACGTGGATTGCGTGCGCTTCCGCGCTGATACCGGGCAGTAGGGGCGCGGGCCGATCTCGGTAGCACAGTCCCGCGCGGAATTGGCGGCGATATCGCTGTGAGGCGACGGCCAGGTTGCGCCGAAGTGGCGACAAGAATCGGCGGCCGTCTCGCTCAGTCCGCCATCTTCGCGGCCACTTCGTCGTTGAAGCGCTTTATCGAGTCCTTCTTCGCCTCTAGCGGTGACGTGAAGCTGCCGCCGTAAAAGAACCACGGCGAGACGCATGCCTCGGTCACTCCCATCTCTTCGAGCCGGCGGTGGCCGTCGAGGTCGAAGGTGTCGATTGCCACCGAGATCATCTCGAATGGCTTGTCGTCGGTTCCGAATTCTTTCCGGTAGCCGTTTATCTCTTCGACCATCTTGCCGATCTCATCGGCGGTGGTGTTGGGAGAGGAGAATCCGTCGGCGATCCTGGCCGCACGCTTGAGCACCGGGGTCGCGGTGCCGCCGATGAGGATTGGAACCGGCTTGGTGGGCACCGGGCTGATCTGCAGGCGAGGGATGTCGTAGTACTTGCCGTGGTGCTCGAACATCTCTCCCGCGAGTGCCTTTCTCAGTATCTTGATCATCTCGGCGCAGCGCGGGCCGCGCATCTTCCACGGCTCTTCGCAGATCGTGTAGTCCTCGGGCCAGGGGCTCAACCCGACGCCAAGCGTAAAGCGATCGTTGGACAAATTCGCCACCGTTCCGATCTGCTTGGCAACCAGCATCGGGTTGCGCACCGGAAGCTTCAAGACATTGACGAACAGCCTTATGTCGTTCGTCGCCATCGCGATCGCCGAGCACATGACGAACGGATCGGGAAACGGCGTGTCGCCGCTCCAGTAGCGAGCACCGTCGTCGCTATAGGGATACTCAACCGAAGTCTCGTCGAAGTAGAAGAGGCCGTCGCCGACGTTGACCGAATGCCAGCCGCACTCATCGGCCGTCACGGCCAGCGGGATGTACTCTTCAGCGGGGCAGAAAGTGGCGGTGAGCGAGAACTTCATTCTGCAATCTCCTTTGCGTTCCGGTTACGGCAGCAGCTTCCGCACGAGCAGCCCTGTGGGGCTCATGTGGCGCAGGCAACGCCCGGCGAACGGCTCAGGAGAATATGCAGTGCGCCGACCGAAGCAAGCCACACGGGGGGGAGTAGCATCGGTTGCGCTGATAGGGCAATGTCACCGGTCCATATTACGGTCACACGACGGAAGGAAAGGAGGAATCTCACATGGGTACGGACAGCTTTGAGCGGCTAGCGCAGGTTCTCGATTCGATGCCGAACGGTTTCCCACGGATGGAGAGCGGGGTCGAGTTGAAGATCCTTCGCAAGATCTTCAGCGAAGACGCTGCCGACATCGCCTCTAACTTGAAGCTCATGCCGGAGGCGCCCGGGCAGATAGGCGAGAGGCTCGGACGCGACCCGGAGACCATGGGCGATGTCCTCGAAACGATGGTCGAGCACGGGCAGATCAATGGCATGGGACCGCTCGGGGCACGCGTGTACATGCTGGCACCGTTCGTGGTGGGTATCTATGAGTTCCAGCTCGGCCGCGTAGACAAAGAACTGGCCGAGCTCATGGAACAGTATATGGAAGAGGGGTTCTTCAAAGGGATCGGCAACAACAAGCCGGCCTTCATGTACACGGTTCCCATCGATCAGGCGTTGACCGCGGAGACGCACATCCACCCCGCGGAGAGCGTCCGTCAGCTCATGGACAAAGCCAAGGTGTTCGTCACCCGTGACTGCATCTGCCGTGAGGAACGAGAGGTGATGGGGCACAAGTGCGAGAAGCCGAGGCACAACTGCATCACGATGT
The DNA here is from genome assembly GCA_003354045.1 of bacterium. Classification (GTDB taxonomy): domain Bacteria; phylum Desulfobacterota; class Binatia; order UBA1149; family CAITLU01; genus PIVZ01. Next base: position 232 of record PIVZ01000072.1, on the reverse strand, counting down.
CGATGGTCGAGAACGCCTTCGACGTGGAGTACACGGGCCGCGTCGTGAGTCGCGCGGAAGCCGAGAAGATCATCGATGATGCCGAGGAGGCCGGGCTCGTTCATGCGACCATGAACATGAGCGCCGAGACCTACCACTTCTGCAACTGCTGCGCGTGTTGCTGCGGCTTGCTGCGGGGAGTGACGAAGCTCAACGCTCCCGGGATGCTCGCCAGGTCGAACTACTGGGCTGC
>PIVZ01000071.1 GCA_003354045.1 bacterium | reverse complement strand
CGTCGCATTCCTCGGTGCCGGCATCGTTGGTTACGCCGTCGCCGCAGAACTCGTCCACACAGCTCGAGTCGCAGCCGTCCAGATCATCCGTGTTGCCGTCGTCGCATTCCTCGGTGCCGGCATCGTTGGTGATACCGTCGCCGCAGAACTCATCCACGCAACTGGAGTCGCAGCCGTCGAGATCATCCGTGTTGCCGTCGTCACATTCCTCGGTGCCGGCGTCGTTGGTGATACCGTCGCCACAGAACTCATCCACGCAACTGGAATCACAACCGTCCAGATCGTCAGTGTTGCCGTCGTCACATTCCTCGGTGCCGGCGTCGTTCGTTACGCCATCGCCGCAGAACTCGTCCACACAGCTCGAGTCGCAACCGTCGAGGTCATCCGTGTTGCCGTCGTCGCATTCCTCGGTCCCAGCATCGTTGGTGATGCCGTCGCCGCAGAACTCATCCACACAGCTCGAGTCGCAACCGTCTAGATCATCCGTGTTGCCGTCATCACATTCCTCGGTGCCGGCATCATTGGTAATGCCGTCGCCGCAGAACTCATCTACGCAACTGGAATCGCAACCGTCGAGATCGTCCGTGTTGCCGTCGTCGCACTCCTCAGTGCCGGCGTCGTTGGTTACGCCATCGCCACAGAACTCATCCACGCAGCTCGAATCACAACCGTCCAGATCGTCAGTGTTGCCGTCGTCGCATTCCTCGGTGCCGGCATCGTTGGTGATACCGTCGCCACAGAACTCATCCACACAACTGGAATCACATCCGTCCAGATCGTCAGTGTTGCCGTCGTCGCACTCCTCGGTGCCCGCGTCGTTGGTGATACCGTCGCCGCAGAACTCATCCACGCAACTGGAATCACATCCGTCCAGATCGTCTGTGTTGCCGTCGTCGCATTCCTCTGTGCCAGCATCGTTGGTGATGCCGTCGCCGCAGAACTCATCCACACAGCTCGAGTCACAACCGTCGAAGTCGTCTGTGTTGCCGTCGTCGCATTCCTCGGTCCCAGCATCGTTGGTTATGCCGTCGCCGCAGAACTCATCTACGCAACTCGAGTCACAACCGTCGAGGTCGTCAGTGTTGCCGTCGTCACATTCCTCAGTGCCGGCGTCGTTGGTGATCCCGTCGCCGCAGAACTCATCCACGCAGCTGGAATCACAACCGTCGAGGTCGTCTGTGTTACCGTCGTCGCACTCCTCGTTGCCGGCATCGTTGGTGATGCCGTCACCGCAGAACTCATCCGCGCAGATCTCGTCGCAACCGTCGAGATCATCCGTGTTCCCGTCATCGCACTCTTCGGCGCCGCCGCCCGGACCGCTGGTGCAATCCCCGGCCGAGCATAGGGTATCGTCTCCACATTCGGCCACGACACAGCTCGTCGCCTCGCTCGAGCTGCTGCTCAGGCAGGAATCGTCGTCGTCAACGTCGCCGTCGTCGCACTCCTCGGGACCACTGTTCGGGCCGGTCGTACATGACGCTGCGTCCGAGCACAGAACGCCGTCGCTGCAGGTCGCCGTCACGCAGCTCCTCTCGTCGGAGACACTGCTGCTCAGGCAGGAGTCGTCATCGTCGGTGTTTCCGTCGTCGCATTGTTCCGTGCCGTCGCCGTTACCGGCGATCTTGGCACCCGTCGTACAGCTGATCGGATCGGTGCACTCGAAGCCGTCCCCGCAGGTGGCCCGCGAGCAGTCATTCAAACAGGAATCGTTGTTGCTCGTGTTGCCGTCGTCGCATTCCTCGTTCGCCTCCGGAATGCCGTTGCCGCAGGTATTGATGACGGTGATCTGACAATCGACGAGCGTCTGGCCGAAGGGGCCGACGGGGTCGTTGAAGTCATCTATCGCAAGCAGCGAGAATGGGTAGACACCTTCGTCTTCCAAGAACCCGGGCGTCCAGTCGAGCTTCGAGATGGAAACCTCGCCGGGGTTCGCCGGCGGATTGTCCGCCGCTGGCGGCGTGTTGTAGGTGAGGCCGGCGGCTTGCATGCCGTTTGGATCGGCGGAGATCGTCACCGCGGTCTTCTGGTCGGACTCCGGGCTGATCCACAACAGGTCGAGATCGACCACGTCGGCGGTCGAGGTGTTGACCTCAATCGTGCAGTCGGTGGGCGGGTAAAACAGCGGAATGGGCGGGATGTTGTCGTTGGTGGGCGGGCAGTCGGACATCGAGAAACAAGTCGTCAGACCGTCGAGGAAATCGACCCCGTCGTTGGCGCCGAAGGGACCGTCATAAGCCACACCGCTTTGGTCGAACTCACCGATCTGGAAGAAGTTGACCCCATCGGCAAAGTCGCCGCCCACATTGGCCGGAGCACCGTTGAGTCCGGCTACGCCGCCGGAGGCATCACCACTCGTCCAGTCAACGTTGTCGTAGCTGAAGCACACATTGTTGCCGATGCCCATGGTCGGGTTGTTGCCGTCCGACATCGCAACCTGGAAGGTGTTGACGAGGTTACTGTTGCGGTCGTAGTAGCCGATCTTGTCCCAGGTGACTACCAGCGTATCGACACCGGGGGCGGCGTCGCTGTCGAAAACCTTGTAGTAGACGTCGCCGATCTGGCAGTTGACGTCGCCGCTGTCGGCGTCTGCCCAGTAGGGGGCAATCATCGGAAACTTGAGGCTCTTGGTCGGAAGCGGGAAGCCCGCCGGCGTGAACGGGCTGAACGGCCGGGCAACGGTGACATTGCCGTTGTTGTTGATGTAGACCCTGGTCGCATCCGTGTCACAGGTCTGGTGGGTGAACCCGAGGTCCAGCGGCCAGGACTCGTCATCGTTGTGCTGGTCGGCGCCAACTCCGAAGAAAGGCACCAGCGCATAGCTTGCGTCGAGTGGGAACAGCAGGTTGGTCGGATCGCCACCGGCCGGAGGAGTGACCGCGCAGCCCCCGAGCAGTGCCCGCGGCGCCTCGGCGGCCGGAGTCGGCATCGCCATCATCGCGGCGGGCTCCGGCATCGTGGTCGTCGTCGTGGAGCCGTACGGCAGCAGGACCGTCGTCGGCGGGAACAGGCTGGTCGTCGGCGATTCGCCCGCGGCCGTCAGCCGCGGCACCGATTGAACCGAATACGTGTAGGCGGTGTTGGTAGTGGTTCTCCCACTGCCGCCCACGAGCTCGCCCTTGTATACGACGGATTGCCCTTTGAGACGTTGCTTCTCGAGACTGTCCGCCTCCCCAACAGAGGGCAAGCTGACGACGAAAGTCACAAGAGCAGCGAACGGAACGATAGACTTAAAATTCATACGAAAGCCCCACACCAAAATGCGCTAACCTCAAAACCGAAAGCGGCGCCGAGCGCCAGAAAATACGTCGAAGGAATATCGACCGCTCAAGGGTCCCCTGTCAAGGGAAGCGGGCCGCTTTTCCGCAAGGAAGTAAGCGATATTTCCAGCGACCACCGCCGAGAAGAAGCGCCTCCAACCGGTTGCCCTCCCTTCTCTGCCCCCAGCCGCGCCACAGGCGACGTGCGACTACCGGAAGACTACCGGAAGAAATCGACCCGGCGAACGATCAGGGGGTAGCGATGTCTTCGCCCCCGTCAACACCGATGACGTTCCCTGAGATCCAGGCCGCCCCGGGTTGAACGAGAAGGGTCACGGCCGCCGCGACATCCTGGGGCGTCGTCATCCGCCCGCCGGGATTCAAGCCGAGCGCGGTCTCCATCATGTGCTCATGGCCGGGAATTTTGCGAAGCGCGGCGGTATCCGTCACCCCGGCGCGGATCGTGTTCGCCGCAATCCCGTGTGGCCCGAGCTCCACGGCAAGCTGGCGGACGTAGGCCTCGAGGGCGGCCTTGGCGGCCGAGACTATGCCATAGCCGACCATTGCTCGGGTGGCTCCGGCAGACGACATCGCGAGAATACGCCCGCCACGGCCCATGAGCCGCCGCCATACGAGCTCCTGCGCCCAGTAGACGAGAGAGTTGGCCATCACGTCCAACGTCATGGCCACGTGCGACGGCTTGGCCGAGCCTTGCGCATCCTCGCCCACCAGTGGAAGCAGGGAGCCGAAGGCCAACGAGTGAAAGAGCAGCCCCACGCCCGCCTCGCCACAGCGGGGCTCGAGCTCATCGAGAACCTGCGCGCGTTTGTCCGGGTCCGTGGCGTTTACGTTGAAGAACAGCTCCGCGGCCCCGGCCGCGCGGATCGCCTCGCGGGTCTGATCGGCACGGGCGATGGTCGCGCGGCGGTCGAGATGGACACCGCATATGTCGAAACCGCTGCGCGCGAGCTCAATCGAGACCGCCGCGCCGAAGCCGCTCGAAGCGCCAAGAATCACCGCCCACTTTCGTTGTGTTGCTGCCATGATGCGAGCCTAACCGGGATGGCGCACGGCGCAATCCGTCGCGGCGCCCGATCCTCTCTTTGCCGTCATACCAGACGCCGGCGGCCTTACGCCGGTTACTGGCAATTTGAGGCTAATCTCTGGGATGGGCCTCCGCAAACGGCCCGCGAACAGTGCTGGTAAGACGCCCGCCGCATGATCGCCGGCCGGTCCGGCCGTCGCTGCGTCGTCCTGACTACAGTTTCGTATTCGACGACCGGCTCATCCGGTAAGACGGCAAACCTCGATCCTGCCGGATTTGCCGCACCGCCGTTGTCTTGGACCTCGCTCGGGCGCCCTGCTAACCTTGCGCTCGTGGCCGGTGCGAGGCGGGCCGGACCCCTAAGGAGGTTTTCATGGCAGAGGAAGAAAAAAGTGCCGAGGCTCAGCTATCTGACGCTACGTGGCAGTGGGCGACTCGGATCGCGATCGCAGCGGCGCTGGTAGGCTCGGGCTACTTCGGGGCATACCTGTCATACGGCGACGCGCCCGAACTGCGCCAACAGATCAAGGAATCCGAGGACCGCATCGTCTTTCTCGAAAACCAGCGGGAAACGACCAACACCCGTCTCGCCAAGGAGAACCGCGACAGGGAGGTCTGCCAGAGGGATCTGAAGGAGTGCCGTTCGCGCTGAGCCCTCTCGGTACGCCTCTAACTAGCCTTCTTTCTCTCCGTCGGTGAGTTCGCGCTTCCAGTCGAGCATGCGCGCTTTTGCGCCGGCCTCCTCGGCCTCGGGGATCTTGCCGGCGCGCTGGTAGAATACCGACAGGTTCGTGTAGGCGAGAACGTCGTCCGGGTCGATCTCCACCAGCCGCTTGGCGAACTCTATGGCCGGCTCATATTCCTCGCGCGAAGCATGCACCATCGCCTTGCCGAGGATGGCGTCGGCATAGTCGGGATCGATCTCGAGGCATTTGTCGAAGCACGCCATGGCCTCGTCGCTCTTTCCCTCGCCATGGAGGTCCGTGCCCTCGTAGAACAGCTCTTCGATTTCCGAGATCTCGTCGTTGTCGGCCATACGCCTAGACTAACTCCGGTCGGTCAAAGTGCAACATCGGGGGGCCGTGTTAGAATCCGCGCGAGGTGCAGAAGCGCGTTCTCAGCTTCATCGACCGAGCCGCACACGAAGCCGTGAGCGACGCGGAGTTCGACGCTCAGGCCCGCGAGGTCTTCTGTTACCAGTACGAGACGGTGCCGGCCTACCGCGGTTTCTGCGAGGCACGCGGCCGGGCGCCCGGCAGTGTCACGTGCTGGAGGGAGATACCGGCGATGCCGGCCGACGGCTTCAAGGAGGGCCTGTTCGAGCGCGAAGCCCGGCCCCACGTCTTTCTGAGCAGCGGCACTACCGGGGGGCCCGATCGCCGCAGCCGCCACGAGCTCGGTTCTCTGGAAACCTACGAGATCGCCGCCAAGACGCATTTCCACGCCATGGTCCTCCCCGACGATCCCGGGCCGATGGCCGTCCTCGTGCTCGGACCCACCGCCGCCACCCACCCTTCGTCTTCGCTCGGCCAGATGTTCACGTGGTGCGCCGAAGCTTACGGTGAAGGGGCCGCAGCGGTTGCCTTCGACGATGAGGGCGGCGTCAACCTGGATCTGGCAACCGACTGGCTGCACAGGCTGACGGATGACGGCAGGCCAGTCCTGGTGCTCGCCGTAAGCTCGGCACTGACGGCGTTGCTGGAGCACCTCCGCGTAAGTGGGCTGCGCCTACGACTACCGGCCGACAGCCGGTTGGTGGATACCGGCGGCGACAAGGGTGGAAGGACGCTCTCGGCCAACGGTCTGCGCAAGGCCGCCTGGAGTCGCCTTCACATCCCCGGCTACAACTGCATAAACGAGTACGGCATGACCGAGATGCTCTCGCAGTTCTACGACGACGCCCTGCTGAGCCGTTACTCCGGAAACTCGAGACCGCGAGCCAAGGTCGGTCCCCCGTGGGTGCGCACTGCCATCCTCGATCCGGCCTCCCTCGAGCCCGTCGCCGCTGGCGAACCGGGCATCCTCTGCCACCTCGACCTGGCCAACTGGGAAAGCATCGCGGCAATCCAGACTCTCGATGTCGGGCGAGCCGCGGGCGCCGGCTTCGAGTTGCTGGGACGTGCGCCGGAGGCCGAGAGCCGCGGCTGCTCGCAACTGATGGCCTTCGTGCGCGGGACTCCGGCGACGCACGCCGACGAGGAGGACCACCTCGAATGACGCCTGGCCGAGGGGACCAGCCACCGCGGGGCCGGCAGGCAGGCGCCGCAAAGCGAAGCGGAGTAGCCGGACCCCGACCTCACGGCCCCGGGCCACCGCTGGCGCGAACCGGCGCCCCCTCGCGGGTCCCAGAAACATCCTCCGCGGCGTTGGCTCAGGCGACCACCGTCGAAGGCCTGGAAGAAGCTCTGTGGAAAGCCGCCCAGGCGCGCGCCAAGGTGCTCGATACCTTTGGCACCGACGAGATCATCGAGATCGTGGCGGCCGCGGCCGAGGTCTGGCGCCGGCCGCACTACCGGCCGCGCACCGACACCTTGGACATTCTCTCGCGAGAGCTGGGCATGGCCCGGCCGATGCTCGAGATCGGCCTCGATGCCACCTTCTCCACGCTGGCCGCTGATTCCCTGACCCGGTTGGTGGACATCGAAGCACAAGACCGTCGCGCGCTCGACGGTCCCGTGCGCCGACCCGATGGAAGCCTGCGCCGCCTGACCGGTCCGCAGATGGTCTTTCACTCGCTTGCCGGCAACGTACCCGGGCTTGCCATTCCGCACCTGGCGGCCAGCCTGCTGGCCCGTTCCATATGTGTGCTGCGAGACAGCTCCCGACAGCCGGTTCTGCACGACGCCTTCGTGCAGACGCTGGCCGGCTACTCAGCCGAGCTGGCCGCGATGATCGTAACCGCTGCCTGGCCGCCGGGCGACGCAGCGATGGAGTCCTTCATTTTCGAGCAGGCCTCGCGCGTGGAGATCAGCGGCGAAGACCGGACCATACGAGCGATCGCCGCCCGTCATCCCACCCGTGAGGTGGTCGCCCGTGGGGAGCGCTTGAGCCTCGGCCTGGTGCCACGCGAGTCAGATACAGATCGCTGGACGAGGCCTTTCGTGGAAGACATGGTCATGTATGACGGCCTGGGCTGTCTCACTCCCCACGTGATTCTCGTGGAAGGGCCGCTGGCGAGAGCACGCCGGATGGCCAAGGGCCTTGCCCCTTGGCTCGAACGGCGCGAACGGCTCTGGCCCCGCCAGCCAAGGAGCCTCGAGTCGGAGCATCGGCGCCGCGCTTTCATCGGCAGCGCCGAGGTCTCGGTGGCGTGCAATCCCGAGCGCATGCTGCTGCGCGGCCGCAAGGACGCCTGGCTGGTGCATTTGAATCCCGCCGCGCCGATGGCGCCCGGGCCGGGGCTGCGCTGCATCACTGTCGTTCCCGTCGATGGCAGGCGGGAGACGGAGGCGGCGCTGCGGGAAGCCGAGGCCCCACTGGCAGCCGTCGGGCTCTCGCTCGAACCGAGTTCGCCCGGGTACGGGCCGATAGTAAACATGCTCAGGCGCAGGGGCGCTACGCTCGTCTGTCTGCCCGGCGACATGCAGTCTCCACCGCTGGCCTGGCAACAGGACGGCCGCAAACGTCTCGGCGATCTGCTCGAGTGGCGGCGCGAGGACGAGCTTTGAATCCGGCAGAGATCTACGCGGGCTTTCTAAAGCACGTTGCCCAGACTTCGAGTGCTCCGATGGGGCTCGTCGTCGAAAGCGCGCGGGGCTGCTCGCTCACGACCCCGGAGGGCCACGAGTACACGGACCTGCTGGCCGGCATCGGCGTGGCCGCCCTCGGCCACGGAAATCCACGTGTGCTCGAGGCCATCGAGAAACAGGCCCGCCGCTATCTGCACGTGATGGTCTATGGCGAGCTCTTGCAGGAGCCGCAGGTCGCTCTGGCCTCCCGTCTGGCCGGCCTGCTACCCGAGCGACTCGAGTCGGTCTACTTCACCAACTCGGGCGCCGAGGCCGTCGAGGGGGCGCTCAAGCTCGCGCGCAAGGCCAGCGGGCGCTCGCGCATTCTCTCTTTTCACGGCGGCTTTCACGGCGATACGCTGGGGGCCGTCTCGGTGGGCGGCAACCCCGTCTATCGCGATCCCTTCGAGCCGTTGCTGCCCGGGGTCGGCTTCATGACCTTCAACGACCGAGAGTCTCTCGGGGTCGTAGATTCAAGCGTGGCCGCCGTCATCGTCGAGCCCGTCCAGGGCGAGGCGGGCGTGGTGATCCCCGAGGCCGGATTCCTCGGCGAGTTGCGCGCGCGCTGCGACGAGCACGGAGTGCTCCTCATCTTCGATGAGGTCATCACGGGACTCGGCAGAACCGGGAAGCTCTTCGCCTTCGAGCACGAAGGGGTGGTACCCGATATTCTCGTGTTGGCCAAGGCACTCGGCGGCGGCCTGCCGCTCGGCGCTTTCATCGCCACGCGAGAGCTGCAACGCCACCTGTCCGTGGACCCGCCCCTCGGACACGTAACGACCTTCGGCGGCCACCCGCTTTCCTGTGCCGCCGGGCTGGCCTCCCTCGAGGTCATCGTAGGGGAAGGCCTGAGCGAGCGAGCGGCCGTTCTCGGCGGTTACTTCGCCGAGCGCCTGCGCTCGCGGTTGGCCTCTCCCGTGTTGTGCGAGGTCCGCCAGATCGGACTCTTGATCGGCATCGAGATGAGCGACCCCCAGATCGTCACGCGCTTCGTACGCGAGTGCATGCGCGAGTGGCTGATCACGGGCTGGACCCTGCACGACGACCGCGTCGTGCGCCTGGCGCCGCCGCTGGTCATCACCGAGGCCGAGCTCGACGAGGCCTCGCTCAAGATGCAGCGCGCCCTGGCGCGCGTCCCCGGCTCGGAACTCTAGTCTCCGCCTTCCGGAGCCTGCATCAGGTAGGCGGTTATGAACTTGTCGATGTCGCCGTCGAGGACGGCATCGGTATTGCCAATCTCGACGCCGGTGCGCAGGTCCTTGACCAGCCGGTAGGGCGCCAGCACGTAAGAACGGATCTGGCTTCCGAAGGCCACGTCGGCTTTGGCGGGTCCGATCTCCGCCATCTTCTCCTGGTGCTTGCGGCGCTCGACCTCATAGATACGCGCCTTGAGAACCTTCATGGCCATCGCCTTGTTCTTGTGCTGCGAGCGCTCGTTCTGGCAACTGACGACGATGCCGGTGGGCTGGTGGGTCAGGCGCACGGCCGAATCTGTCTTGTTCACGTGCTGGCCGCCGGCGCCGCTCGAGCGGTAGGTATCCACCCGCAGGTCGTCGTCTTTTATGTCCACCACGATCGAGTCGTCGACCTCCGGAAACACGAACACCGAGGCGAACGAGGTGTGCCGGCGCCCGGCGTTGTCGAACGGGGAGATACGAACGAGGCGATGGATGCCGGATTCGGCGCGCATGTAACCGTGGGCGTACTCGCCTTCGACCGTGAAGGTGGCAGTCTTGATGCCCGCGCCCTCGCCTGGCGTGTATTCCATGAGCTTGGTCTTGAACTCGCGCCGCTCGGTCCAGCGCAGGTACATGCGCAGCAGCATCTCGGCCCAGTCCTGCGATTCGGTACCGCCGGCCCCTGGATGAATGGTCACGATCGCGTTGTTGAGATCGTACTCGCCCGAGAGCATGCGCTGCAGCTCCATCTCGCCCGCATGCCGCTCGCCGGCCTCGAGCAGGACGGCGAGTTCCGCTGACGCTTCTTCGTCGCCGCCTTCGGCCATCTCGACGTAGACCTCCAAATCGGCGGCCTGCTGCTCGAGAGACTCGTAGGCCTTGAGTTTTGACTCCACGCCCGCGCGCTCGCGCAGAACGTGACCGGCCTCTTCACGGTCGTCCCAAAGGGAAGGATCCTGGCTGCGGGTGTCGAGCTCGTCGAAGCGGGCTCTCAGTGAGGGAATGTCAAAGATACCGCCCGAGGAGCCCGACCTTCTCCTCAAGGGCGGTTACGCGTTCCTTGGTTTCTGCAGTGATGCCGGCCATCTAGGAGCACAATTCCACGCCCCCCCCACGGGATCAACAACGCCGCGCCGCGGGTCCGTCAACCCGTTTGCGTCCCGCGGCGGATTCGCAGAGCAACGAGGGCGGCAAGCAGCACGATGCAGACGTAGAGGAAGACGTCGCCGGCGCGGCGGTAGAACGAGTCGGTGTCGCGAAAGAGCATCTGTTCGACGCCGAGATCGGTCTCGAAGAGGTAGGTGGTCGGGCCGATGCTGCCATCGGCGCCGATGAAGGCCGAGATGCCGGTGTTGGTCGAGCGCAGCACGGGGACGCGATTCTCGACGGCGCGCAGCGCCACCATGGAGAGATGTTGGACCGGCGCCGAGGTCGCGCCGTACCAAGCGTCGTTGCTTATGTTGACGAGAAAGTCGGCTCCCCCGGCGACGAAGCGGCGGGTGAGCGCCGGGAATATCCCCTCATAGCAGATGAGCGTCCCGAAGCGGGCGGGGCGGCCTGCGCCCTGCGCGGCGCCCGGCGACTCGACCGACGGGCCGTCGAAGACCACGTACTCGGTGCCCCGTCCGAACTCACCGACTGCCTCGACGACTATGTCTACGGCACCGAAGAGACCGGCCAAGGGTATGTACTCACCAAACGGAACGAGCTGCATCTTGTCGTAAGGACCCTCGAGGCTGCGCTCGGGAGTTACCAACCAAGCCCGGTTGTAGGGGCGTGCCGGCCCGCCGTCGCGGCTCTCGTAGGCGGGAGCGCCCGCGAGCAGATGAACACCGTGCTTGGCCGTGAAGTCCCGGAGTATCTCCGTGCGCACGTCGGGCCCGACGTAGAACGGAACGGCCGACTCCGGCCACACGATCAGCCTGGCTCCTCTCTCGACGGCCTCGGTGGAAAGCGTCAGGTAGCGTTGGATGATCGAGCTCGCACGCGTGGGGTCCCACTTCTGGCCCTGCGGAATGTTGGCCTGGATGAAGGCCGCGGTGAGCGCGCCGGTGACCGGGGCACTGCGCAGCTGGGAGAGGCGGACATTGCCGTAGAGAAGCACGAGCGCCGGGACGAGCACGGCCGCGGCGGCAGTGGCGACCCTTCGTCTCGGCTGCGCGAAGATCTCGACGAGCGCAACGTTGAAGAAGACCAGCAGCGCCGAGATTCCATACACGCTGGTAAGGTCGGCAATCTGAATGACGCTGAGGAACTTGTACTGCGAGTAGCCCAGGGAGGCCCACGGGAACGCCGCTATCACGAACGTCCGCAGCCACTCGAGCACCACCCAGACCACCGGCGCTGCCAGCAGACGGGAGATACCGGCCGCGGCCAGCCATTCAGTGACGGCCGCGAAGGCGGCGAACGTGTAAGCGGCCGAAGCCGCAAACAGAACGCACAGGCCGGCGGCGACCGGAAGACCGAGGCGCGTGAAGTTGGCGACCGTGGGCGCGATCCAGTAGAGCACGCAGAGAAAGAAGCAAAACCCCGTGATCCAGCCATACCCCGCCGCCGGCCATGGTCGCTTGCCACGCACGGCGACAAGCAGGGGAACCAAGGCCACCCAGGCCAGCGGCTCGAGATTCAGGCGCGGGAAGGCGGTCGCCAGCAGTAGGCCGCTCGCCGCCGCCAGCATCCATCTCGGCGCGCGGCTCAAACCTCCTCCTCCTCGCCGGCACAGGGCAAGCCGGTTGCGTTGAGCGCCGCCGCCAGTCTTTGCTCCTCGGCTTTCATTGCCGCCTCGTCGGCCGCGCCGCGCTCGTGGTCGTAGCCAAGCAAGTGCAATAGCCCATGGAGGATGAGCCGTACGGTCTCTTCGGCGACGGTCCAGCCACCCGCGCCGGCCTGGCGTGCGGCCGTCTCCACGGATACGACCACGTCGCCGAGAAGCGGCGGACCGCCTGAGATCGTTTCTTCTCCTTCCAATTGTGCGAAGGCGAGCACGTCGGTGATCCTGTCCGCGCCCCTGTAGTCGCGGTTGAGCTCACGGATACGCTGATCAGCGACCAGGGAGACGGTGAGCTCGTGGTCGCCACGAGCCAGTGCTTCGAGGAGAAATTCCGCCGCAGCCTTCGCCGCTTCGGCCAACCCCTCGCCGGCTTCCTCGGCCAGCCCTTCGCCGGGGCTCTCGACAACTACATCGACCGGCATCTACCCTCTAACCCGGATCAAGAATCGCCGGTCTCGCCGTTCCCGCTGCGGCCGTTGCCCTCGGTCTTCTCATAGGCGCTGATTATACGCTTGACGAGAGGATGGCGGACCACGTCGCGGTCGTCGAACTCGATGAAGGCGATGTCGTTTATCGAGGACAGCACCTTGCGCGCGTTGCGCAAGCCCGAGACCAGTCCGGCGGCAAGATCGGTCTGGGTGACATCACCGGTGATCACGGCCTTGGAATCAAACCCGAGCCTGGTGAGAAACATCTTCATCTGCTCGCGCGTCGTGTTCTGCGCTTCATCGAGAATGACGAAGGCGTTGTTCAGGGTGCGACCGCGCATGAAGGCCAGCGGCGCCACCTCGACAGTGCCGCGCTCGACCATCAGCTCGGCCTTGTCGAAGCCCACCATGTCGTGAAGCGCATCGTAGAGAGGCCGTAGGTAGGGATTTACCTTCTCGGCCAGGTCGCCGGGGAGAAAACCGAGCTTCTCGCCGGCCTCGACCGCCGGGCGGGTGAGAATGATACGCGAGAACTTGCCGGCGACCAGATCCGCAACCGCCATCGCCATGGCCAGATAGGTCTTGCCGGTGCCGGCCGGTCCGATGGCAAAGACCACGTCGCGGGTCTTCATCGCCTCTACGTAGAGGCGCTGGTTGGGCGTCTTGGGAACGACGTCCTTGCCGATGGAGGAGACGTAAACGGGCTGCTGGAAGAAGTCCTTGAGGGTCGAGTTGCGGTTGCGGCTCAGGATATCGACGGCACGGTCAACGTCTTCGGGACCGATCGAGTAGCCTCCCCCGGCCACGCCGTAGAGGTCCCGGAGCACGCGGGTGGCGAGCTCGGTGGCATCGTCGTCGCCGGAGATAGTGACCCCGGTGCCGGTCATCGATACGC
>PIVZ01001259.1 GCA_003354045.1 bacterium | reverse complement strand
GCCGAGGCGCTTGGCCAGTGCGTCGCACTGGCGCGAGATCTCCTCGGGCAGACGGTCAGGAATACTCTCGACTTCGTGCGTGGTAAGATTCGCTTTTACCCGGGCATGGGCGAGTTGATCGGGCGTTTCTACGAAGCCATACGCACCGGTTGCGCGCCACCCGTCTCAGTGGACGAGGCCGCGGCAGTCGTGAGCGTGACCGACAGGATATGGAAGAGCCTCGACGGTGGACCCGCGACGAGCCCGGGCAGGGGGTCGGACGCGGGTGCGAACGCGGGTTCGGATGCCGGCTCGGATACGGGTTCGGAGAGCCCGGTTGTGGAGGAGCGATAAGTTGCGTGCTTTCGTGACGGGCGCTACGGGCTTCCTTGGCCGACGCGTGGTAAGGCGTTTGATCGAACGAGACGACGAGGTCTGGGCCTTGGCCCGTGCCTCGAGCGACACCGCCGAGCTCGAACGGCTCGGGGTCAGGGTTATCGAAGGGGACCTCGCTGACGTCGATGCATTCGCGGACGAGGTTCGTGAATGCGACATCGTCTACCACGTAGGCGCACGCGTAGTCTCGCACGGGGACTGGGATGAGTTCTTCAACGCCAACGTGGTCGCCACCCAGAAACTGCTCGATCTGGCGAAAGAGGGCGGGCTGCTCCGCTTCGTCCACATCAGCTCGCTCGGTATCTTCGAGATCGACGCCGACGGCATGACCGTGACCGAAGAAACGGACTACGACCATTGCCCTCAGCTACGCGGCCACTACACCAAGTCCAAGA
>PIVZ01000599.1 GCA_003354045.1 bacterium | reverse complement strand
GGCCAGGCGGTGATGTATCACGCATGGGAGAACTACCAGTTCGAAGGCAACATGGGCTACCGCAACGTGATGGCCTCGCCAATAAACCCGCTGGAGTTGGTCGGCGACTATCCATTCTTCGAGCCATCCTTGTCGAGACGACAGCCCGGCGGCAACGACCGCGACACCCGCATCGACATAAGGAAGGCCTGACGACCGAGCGAACATGAAACGCCTCTCCAATCTGAGCGCTCGCTACCCACATGTGATCATAGCGATCTTCCTCGCGCTGTTCGTGGTGGCTATCCACCTTCACTCCACCTACAGGCACTACAACTTCACCTTCGAGACGATGGCGCCAAAGGACACTTCCGAGTACGCCGATTACAAGGAATTCGAAGATCTCTTCGGCATCGGCGGGGTGATGTTCATCATCGCCTTCGAGGACGAGCCGCTGGTAACCAACGAGAATCTCGCGATGATCGATCGTATCATGCAGCGCATAGAAGCCCTCGATGGCACCGACACGATGGTCGGTCTGAGTAACGCCCTCGACATCCGCGCGACAGAGGACGGTCTTGATGTCAGCGAGTTCGTCGAGCGCATCCCGCTCGATCAACAGGGGCTCGACGACGTGCGCGAGCGCCTGCTTTCCGACCCACTCATGGTCGGCAACCTCATCTCCGCCGACGGCACGCTTGCGGCAATGATCGGGCGCTTCGAGGAATGGTCGTCAGACCCGGAGGTGCGCTTCGCCTACTTCAACGAGGTTGACCGTATTCTCGCCGAGGAAGGCCGTGGCCGCGTTGAGTTTCACCAGGCAGGCGTCCCCTACATGGACCGAACTCTGGTGGGGCACATCGTCCGCGATACGGCGGTCTTCATACCGATGACGATCTTGATCTTCGCGCTGCTGCTGTGGGCAGCCTTCGGTCAGATGCGCGCCATATGGATGCCACTACTGCCGGTGGTCATCGCCGGTGCAATGACCCTCGGCGCTTTGTCCGGCTCCGGTACGCCGATGTCGGTGCTTACCGGCGAGGGGCTATTGATGACGCTCATCATGGTGCTCGGGCTGTCGAACTCCGTGCACCTGCTGAACCGCTACCAGGAAGACGTCGCACGAGCGCCGGATAACCGCCCGCGCGCACTGGCTGAAACACTCAGACATATAGGCGTCGCGTGCTTCCTGACCAGCGTCACGACCGCCATCGGTTTCATCTCTCTTACCGTCACCGACATACCCACTCTGCGTCAGTTCGGCATATTCGGCTCGGCCGGTATCTTGTTTGCCTACGCGGGAACGGTACTGCTTCTTCCTGCCACGATCGTCGTGCTCGAGCGCTGGCGCGCCACCTCGCCCCGTTCGCCCGGTGCTTCACGCGCGGTCGATAGCTTCGTCCGCACGACGGCCGAAATCGTGATACGGCATCCGCGAACCATTATCGCCATCGGCGTGGCGATCTTCGCCGGCTCGGCGGTAGCCATGACAGCCGTAGAGATCGACAGCCGCTTCCGGCGCGACCTCAAATCCGATGATCCCGCGGTCCGCTCGATGGACTTTATCGAGGCCCGTCTCGGCGGCGCCTTCCCACTGCACATACTGGTCAAGGGTGACCGCCCGGACACCATAAAGCGGCCGGAAGTTCTCGCCGAGATGGAAATCCTACGAGCCGGCATGGAAGCGCTGCCCACTGTGAGCAAGGTGATAAGCCCCACACAGTTCATCAAGAAGATGAACCGCGCCATGAACGAGGGACGGGAGGATGCCTACCGGCTCCCGGAGACCAAAGAAGCCGTGGCCCAGTATCTACTGCTGTTCGAGATGGCCGGCAGCGACAACGAGTTCGACCGGCTGGTCAGCTACGACTACTCGACAGCGCGTATGACGGCGCGGACCGAGGACCATCCGCCCGCGCAGTACCGGGCGACGATCGCACGCCTGCATGAGCTCGTCGCCGATCGGTTCCCCGAAGGTGTAGAGGTCTACGAGGCGGGCGAGGCCCCACTCTTTCACACCGTCACGACAAGGCTCATCGGCAGCCTCGTCAAGAGTCTCTACTTCGCCATGCCGCTTATCTTCCTGATCACCGCCCTGGCTTTCCGCTCCGGCAAGCTGGCACTGCTGTGCATCCTCCCCAACGTGCTGCCGCTCACCGTGGGAATGGGCTTCCTCGGGCTCACGGGGATAAGCCTTCGTTTCTCGACCATCGTCGCCTTCCCGGTAGCCTTCGGCCTGGCCATAGACGGCACCATCCACTTCCTGGCCCGCTATCGCTTGGAGATCGCCGCCGGAAGGGGCCCCGAGGAGGCAGTGCGCGCCACGCTGACCACAGCCGGCCGGGCGATGGTCATGACCACCGTGTTCCTGGTCTCGGGCTATGCGGTGATGCTGTTCTCGAACTTCATGGCCATGGTCCACATGGCCTTGCTGATGTCGATCATCGTGGTCTCCGCTCTGGTGGGAGACCTGCTTGTTCTTCCCGCCTTGCTGCTGATCTTCCGGCCGGAGATTCCGGCGCCCGCAGGCGATAATCGCACCGCAGCGCCGAGGCAGAGAAGGAGTAGGTCAGTAGGTCAGTAGATCGTCGTCTTGGTCGACCTGCCCGTGCCTGATCCCGGGGTTGTAGATAAAACTCCGGACCACGTGGTTCGTGCCGTGGCACACGAGATCGCAGGAGCGCCAACGCGTAGCGACGTTGATCTGGAACATCGGCCTGGCGAAGGCGTTCTGCACGACTTCGGGAGAGTAGCTCACCAGGCGCGTCTTGTAGCCGACCGGGGGACTGGTGTAGTCGGTCGCGCCGCCGTCGATGATTCGGTAGATCGTGTTGGGCGCCGCCTGATTGCCGTGGCTGTTGTAGTGGCACGTCCGGCATGTCGCGCCGGCGATATCGACCAAATGCCGCCAGTGTAGATTATCGCTCAAACCGCCATAGAAGTTGGTGCGGGCGCCGTCGGCGTACGTGGGCGCGTCAATCAACGCTTGCTGCGAGTGACACAAGAAGCAGAGCTCGAACTGTGAAGCAGTCGCGTCGCCTTCGGGCTGTATACCGCGCAGATCGGACGCGGCACGCAGGATGGGCGCTATGGTCGATCCATGGGGGCCTTGTGGCCCCGAGGCCGAGTTCGCCGCGGCACCCTGAGCATCGGCGGTCTGTTCGTTGTTGTGGCAATCGCTGCACGCGATGACGGAGCTCACCG
>PIVZ01000598.1 GCA_003354045.1 bacterium | reverse complement strand
CGGCCGAGACGTTACGCGTCATCGAAGAGAGAGAGGACCGCCATACCCACCAGGTGCCGACCATGTTCGTTCGTCTCCTCGGCCTCGATGAAGAGGTACGCGCCGGCTTCGATCCCTCGTCGCTTTCCCTGGTGCTTCACGGTGCCGCCCCCGTTGGCCGCGACGTGAAGACGAAGATGATCGAGTGGTGGGGCGAGGTGCTGGTCGAGTACTGGGGTGCCACCGAGGGCGGCGTGAACACATTGGTGGACTCGGCCGAGTGGTTGGCACACCCCGGCACGGTCGGCAGGCCGACGGCGGCCTTTGAAGTGTTCGCCGTGGGAGATGACGGCGAGCGTCTGCCCGCCGGTGAGGTCGGCGTCCTCTACTGCCGTCACAAGCGTCTCCGCCAGGTCTTCGAGTATCACGGCGACCCGGCCAAGACGGCCGAGTGCCATCCGGGGCCGGGCCTGTTCCTGCTCGGTGATGTCGGCCGCGTGGACGAGGATGGCTACGTTTATCTCTCTGACCGCAAATCAAACATGATCATCTCGGGCGGGGTGAACATATATCCGGCCGAGGTCGAGCAGGTCTTGCAGCAGCACCCGGCCGTTGCCGACGTCGGTGTGTTCGGAATTCCCAACGACGAGTGGGGCGAGAGCGTGAAGGCCGCCGTCGAGCTTTGCGACGGCCGGCGGCCTTCTCCCGAGCTCGAGGAGGAGATCCTCGCCTTCGCGCGCGAGCGCCTGGCCGATTATAAAGTGCCGCGCTCGATCGACTTCGAGAAAGAGCTGCCGCGCCATACCACCGGCAAGCTCTACATCCGCGAGCTACGCGACCGTTACTGGAAGGGGAAAGGGCGCAGCATCTGATCACGGGGCTGTGCCACGGCTCGGCCGGCCTGCTACGAGGTGTGGCGGATCGGTGAAGGTTGGCGACGAGTGGCTCACAAGCCGACGGTATGAAGTGAGGTAGCAATGAAAATCGGCATAACGATGTTTTGCACCGACGAGGCGATGAACCCGGCGGAACTTGCTCGCGAGGCCGAGCAACGTGGTTTCGAGTCGTTCTACATTCCCGAGCACACTCACATACCGAGCTGCCGACGGACGCCGGCGCCCACCGGCGACCCGGAGTTGCCAAGGGAGTACAGGAGAACTCTCGATCCGTTCGTTACCCTGGCCGCAGCCGCCACCGTCACCTCGCGGATAAAGATCGGAACCGGAATCTGCCTCGTGGCCCAACGCGATCCCATAGTTACCGCCAAGGAGGTGGCCTCCCTCGACCTGCTTTCGGGCGGGCGCTTCATCTTCGGCATAGGCTTCGGCTGGAACCGCGAGGAGATAGCCAGCCACGGAACCGATTTTCGCCGCCGCCGGGAGATCGCGCGCGAGCGGATCCTGGCCATGCAGAAGCTGTGGTCCGAGGATGAGGCCGCCTTCGCGGGCGAGTTCGTGAATTTCGAGGCGAGCTGGGCCTGGCCCAAACCGGTGCAGAAACCGTGGCCGCGCATTCTCATCGGCGGAGCCGCCGGTCCCAAGATGTTCGCTCACATCGCCGAGTACGCCGATGGCTGGATCCCCATCGGCGGCGGCGGTATCAGCAAGGTGCTGCCCGACCTGCGACGGGCGATGGAGGAAAAAGGCCGCGATCCGGCAACGCTCGAGATTATACCGTTCGGTACCGTTCCCGACCCGGGCAAGTTCGAGTACTACCAGTCCCTCGGGATCAGCGAAGTCGTGCTGCGCATCCCGTCAGCACCCAAGGACGTGGTTATGCCCAAGCTCGACGAATACGCGGAGTTGCTCTGACCGGACCGCCAACCGGCGGGGCCAGGATCGGCACTTTCGTTGTTGCGGGCCGGGCGGGGCGCCGTATATCATCACGCGCCCCCGCATGAGGCGGGTTGCGACAGAGCGCCGTGTTACCCGACCTGATATCAATCGCACGAAAGCCGGCCGCGCAGGTGGTCCTGGCGGGACTGGCTTATGTGGCCATCTACGTCTTGTGGTCGTGGCCGCTGGTCCTGCAGGCCGACACTCACGTTGCTGTTCCACGCAGCGTCATCGAGCGGGCCGACGAGAGCGACCAACGACTGATCATGAACGATCAGCGGCTGACGATCCGGGCGACGGCGAAGAACGCCTCCTCGATCATCAGTGCTCGCCCGTGGAATCTGATCGACCAGGGGCTCTGCTACCCCACACCCAATGCGGCCTTTCTCGGCGAGCACATGATCGAAGCGGGCATGCTTGCTGCCATACCCCTTGCTCTGACCGGCAACCCGCTGGTCGCCTACAACTTCGCGTGTCTTGCGGCGGTGGCCATCGCCGGCATATCGATGTTCGTTCTGATCCGGCACTGGACAGGCTCGGCCGGCGCCGGCTTCGTTGCCGGGTTACTGTTTGCCTACCACCCCTCGAGGACCGGCGATCTGGTTCATCTGGCCACCGTCGGCACTCACTGGCTACCGCTGGCCATCTTCTGCTTCGAGCGGCTGCTCTACCGGGGCCGGCCGCGCGACGTGGCTTGGATGGTTCTGGTGTCCGTTCTGCAGGCACTGACCGGTAGCCACCCTTTGCTCACGTTCGCGCTGTTCGGGGGAGCGTTCGGGGCTGTTCGCGTCGTACAATACAGGAGCTTGCTCGATGAACGGCGTGCGGCGGCGCTCGGCGTGGCTCTGGTGCTGCTCGCCTTCGTAATGGCAGTGCTGCTCGCCTCCCACTTGGGTGTGCAGGAGACCTGGCAGGCCGTGCGCGGGCAGACGAAATCTTTCATTACCTATGTCGATCTCAGGCCCGGTGGGGCGGCGGCGGTTGGCGCCATGGTCCTCGTGTTGGCCGCGTTGCTCATCGTGCCACGCAAGGCGGGCGTCGGCGGCGTGGTGCCAGGGCTTATTGCAGGGACCGTAGCCTGCCTGGTGGTAAGCACCGTGGGACCGCTGTGGCCGGGAGGTCCCACAGTGCCTTCTCTGTACGGCTACCTGAGTTCGTGGTTCCCGCCCCTGTACTACCTGCGCGAGCCTGCAGCGCTGAGGCTGGGTGCGTACGCCGGTATCGCGATGCTTGGTGGTGTCGGCCTCGGGCATGTGGTCATGCGGCTAAAGGCCGAACGTCGGGCAGCAGTGGTGGCGCTGGCGGTTGCTGTTGCTCTCATGGAGACGCTCTATCCGGCGGGCGCCAAAGCGATATATGGGCGGAGTCAG
>PIVZ01000597.1 GCA_003354045.1 bacterium | reverse complement strand
TCGGGGACGTGTCACTTGATTACGGCGGGATTAGACGGACATCAGTTCCTGGACGCTACACCGGCGCAGAACGGGATGATCGAGCGCTTGACCGTCCTTCTCTTCTTCTGAACGCGCCCGGCATCCTCGGCCTGCAGCGCCTTGTCGATTGGCTTCTCTCTTCTCTTCCAGAACGACATTTCGTCCTCCTTTCCCGTTACCTGTCCGGTCTCGGAATCGGGGACGTGTCACTTGATTACGGCGGGATTAGACGGACATCAGTTCCTGGACGCTACACCGGAGGTGCCCGTCACCGATCACTCTCCGCAACCGGAATCCGACGAGCCTGATCTCGTTGTACTTCCCGTTGTACTTCCTCGTGGCATTACGGGTCCTGGGGTGGCAATGACTGACACTGGGACACGCAAGGGAAATGTGAAAAAGCCTGAGCAGGCGTCACGAGTTAGCGCCACCAGTCGTGGTGTGGCACCGAAGAGAAATGGTGGAGGCGGGGGGAATCGAAGTGTCGCCGTAACCAACGGAATTAACAACGGTACTGTTGGATCAGAATCGGCCTCATGCCCCCAACGTTGCCCCCTGTCTCGTTGGGTGCCTCTGGTGGTCGCCGCCGCGTAGCAGCAAGTGCGGCCTGGCGCCGCGAAACACCGTGCGGAATTACCCGATGGCTTCAGGCGCGACCGTCGCGTTCCATCGTGGCGTTTCGGCTCGCCTCGATCCGTTGCTGCAGCCAGTCCTGTATTTCGTTTTCTAACCAGCCCACGGCGCGTCCACCCAGGCTCACGGGCCTGGGAAAGGTCCCTTCCGAAACGCGCTGGTAAATCGTGCTGCGCGACAGCCCGGTGCTGGCCTTGACGGCGGGAAGCCTAAGGATCCTATGCATCATCTTCGAACCTCCCTACGCGAGTCGGGACCGGCTCGCCATCGAGCGTGGCGTCAGTGAAGTGATCGGGCACGACCCAGAAACCGACGGCCTCTGCGCACGATGCACCGGCCCCTGCCGAACGCCGCCGTATCTTTCTTGCATCCCCATGTCTAGAACGGCCTCGAAGCCCCTCAACCGCCAGAGCCTTTCACTCCGCCTTCCGGTCGCCTTTCCCCAGGGCCCAAAGGTCCCCTAAGCTCGTACTTCCGACGCCCTGCATGTGGACGTCCCAAACGCGCATAAGCGTATTGCCGGCGTCAATGAAGAATTCGCGGTCCGCGTCGTGGCGCTGCAACAGGGAGTGCAGGGCAGCTGACATGTCGCAAAAGGCAGATTCTAGAGCACCAAGCGTGTCTTGGTTCTGCATGACTTTCTTACCTCCGTTGCTGCAAGAGCAGCTTCTCGTTGAAGTGAAACGTAGTGGGCGACGGATCGGAAATGAGTCCATCACAAGGAAGTTCTCGGGGGAGTGGACGCATCCCAGCGCGCTCGCGCTTGAAGCGCTCGTAGAGACGAAGCGACCGTTCCGGCGCTGCTCGACACCCGAGTATGCCGCCACGGTGGCCCGTCCCGGTTGGACGGAGGGCCCCTGCCCGTTACCAACTTCTTCTGGTTTCGGTTCGGAAGGGTTGAAAGGGATGGACCCGCTGCGGTGGCGGAGAGTGCCCGACGGACTGCACTTCGGGGCTGCATTTCGAGGACGCGGAGAGAGGCCGTTCGGCAGTTGTAACGCTGCGCCTCCACTACGGTTTCTCCGCAAAGCCCGGTGCAGGTGCATCGTGCAGTTTCTTAAGAACTGCACGCGATGCACTACCTGCCTGCAACGGCACTCCCGAGACCCGATGCCGGTAGCACTCATCCTGCTTCCCCTTGGGCCGCGTTTCGGTGCTCACGGTGCACATAGAGTCCGTGCTCGGGCTTACGGAGGATCTTCTCGTCAAGGAGAGTTCGCAAAGCGCCCTTGGCGGTTCGCTTGGCGATACCTTGCTCCTTCGCCCCCTTCACTACCGCTTCTGTCTTGATCCCCTCGGGCCCCGCCTCCCGAACGATCAACTCGACCGCGCACACGCTGCGCGCCCTGGTGTCTGCACTCTCAGATCCGGACGCAGCGCGGAAGCTGAGATCTCCGGTGCGGTAGATGCGCATCGACGACGCCGCGAACGAGCGGTGCTTGAGCACCTGCAGAACATAGGCCGTGTTCTCGTCGTCATCTTCTTCGTCGTCGAGCTCGACCTTGGGCGAGCCCTTCCTGGCAGAACCCGCGCCGTCCTCTCTCTCCTTGCGAAGCCCGACCACGATGTCTGCCGCAGCGACGATGGATGACGCTCCGCGAAGCGAGTGGAGACTGACACTGCGGTTCTTGGTGACATGCGTAACAACGACGACTGCGACACCGCTTGCGGCAACCTTCTTGAGAAGGCCGATCACTCGACTCATCGTTGCGTTATCGTTCTCGGATTCGACATTGAAGGCGCGCGCGAGCGTGTCGACGACGAGCAGCTTTGCGTTGTAGCTCCGAAGAAGCGCGCTGACCCCATCAGCACCAACATCGTTGAGAAACGGCGTCTCTCGCGACACGACAACGTTGGTCACATCTTCGATGGCCTCGCCGAAGACGGCGCGCCAGCGAGGCTTGCGATCAATCCCGGGCGTCTCGTAGTCGAGAATGACGCAAGGCGCCCCTCCCGCGGGCCCTGACCAACCGAGAAACTCCCGGCCGGTCGAGATCGCCCCGACGATGCTGCGAAGCAGCGTTGTTTTACCCGCGTCCGGATGTCCGGCGAGTAACGTGACATGTTCGGCTAGGACGATGTCCCACCACAACCGATCCTCGGGTCCAAGCGTGACGTCGGGCAGATCTGCTAGTGCAATCAGACCAAAGGGATCAACGTCAGCCTGAGTCCGTACCTGATCACACCTCCCGGAGGCATCCTCCGCGAGTTCGGTGCTACCCCTGCGCTCCTCTGCAGGATGATCTTCGGATGGCCCGAGAATGAGCCCCCTGAGTGGCGGGGTACCCTCTGAGCTTGATGGCCGCACTGCCACGGCGACTACTCGTCGTTCGCAGCACTGCCACGCGCGACAGTGCCCGTGCTCGAGCCATCCTCTGTTACGGCATTCGTGCTTGGACCGCTATCGGAGGTCGATTCTCGGGTGTTCGCCTCGATCCAGGCCAAGATATCGCTGCGACGGTATACACATCGCCGCCCGAGCTTTGAGTAGCGGGGACCTCCGCCACGCCAGCGCCAAAGGCGCAGTCGAT
>PIVZ01000070.1 GCA_003354045.1 bacterium | reverse complement strand
CGCCTCCACGACTTCGACCGCCGAAAACTCCCGGTCACGAATGGCACTCGCCAGCTCGCCGGCACCACGTTTCCAGATTTCAGTCGCCATACTCAGTTCCTCTCCCTTACGCGTGAACGGCGGGCCGGTGTTTGCCCCACTCAACGGCTTGCTCCAACTGCGAGGCAACTCGGATGAGCTGGTCTTCACGCCCAAAAGCTGAGACCAGCTGCACGCCAATCGGAAGCCCATCATCGTTCCAGTGAAGCGGCAAGGAGATGGCCGGCTGGCCGGTCACGTTGAACGGCGCCAGGTAGATCAACAGGTTGCCCGAGCGCATGAAGGCGTCCATGGGATTGGCGGGATCCGAAACCAGCTCACCGATCTTCGGCGGGGGCGCCGCTATGGTCGGCGTCACCAGCAGGTCGAAACCGCCGGCCCACCATGCGGCCATCCGCCGCTGATATTGCTGATATGCCTCGAGGGCCGCCAGGTAGCGGGTCGCGCTCACCTGCCAGCCAAGCTCGGCGACGGCCCAGTTGTCGCTGTCCATGTCTTCCGGCCCGAGGTCACGACCGATGAGCTCACCGAACATATCGATCTCGCGTGCCTGCGCACTGGAGATCACGGTGATCAGGTATTCGAAAAGCGCGGCGCTCGTGAGATCCGCAGGATGCGCGGCTTCGACCTCATGTCCGAGGCTCTCGAGCAACTTACCGGCGCCCTCGGCCGCAGCCTTGCAGTCGGCATGCACTTCCATGTCGTCGTGCGTCGAGAGAACGCCGATGCGTAGCGAGCCGGGAGCCGCGCCTACCTCTTGCGCATAGGGACGCTCGGGAGCAGGTGCACAATAGGGATCGCCCGGCATCATGCCGTGTACACAGTCGAGAAGAGTCGCGGTGTCGCGAACGCTCCTGGTAACGGCGAACTCGAAGACCATGCCTCCCCAGACTTCGCCGACGTCGGGCCCCAGCGAAATGCGACCGCGCGTCGGCTTGAGTCCGACCAGCCCGCACTGGCTGGCCGGGTTGCGAATCGAACCGCCGCCATCGCTAGCGTGCGCCGTCGGCACTATTCCCGCGGCCACGGCCGAGGCAGCGCCGCCGCTCGAGCCGCCGGATGAATGGTCGATATTCCACGGACTCCGACATGGACCGTAGGCCGGCGGTTCGGTGGTCGCCCACGCGCCGAGCTCCGGAACGTTCGTACGGCCCGCCACCACGAGCCCCGCCGCCCGGAACTTCTCGACGAGATACGATGTAGTCGTCGGTCGGTAGTCGGCATCGCGAAGAAACCGCGTGCCCCAGTGGTGCGGATCTCCGGCCACGTTTCCGCAGGCAAGATCCTTCAAGAGAAACGGCACGCCGCGAAAGGGTCCACCGGGCAGATCCCCCCGCGCTTCCTCGCGCGCACGTTCGTAGTTCTTGTGGATGACGGCATTGAGCGTCGGGTTCAGGTCCTCGATCAGCCCGATTGCCGTATCCACGGCCTCCTCGGCCGTTATCCCACCATCTGCTATCAGCTCGGCCAGACCCAGGCCGTCGTAGGACGCATACTCCGAAGGTGTCATGTGCGTGGCTCCTTTATTCCGGGTTCTTCAACGGCCTGCTAGGGAATGACGTTGGCCGCACGCAGGCTCGCCATTTCCTCAGCGGAGTAGCCGAGCTCCCCAAGCACATTCTCGGTGTGCTCGCCATGCGCGGGCGCGTGGCCACACGGCGCACTCGGCGTACCGTCGAACTTGGGGGCCGGCCGCGGCTCGCGCATCAGCCCTGCCACCGGATGCTCCGACTCGACGAGGACATTGTTGGCGCGCGTCTGTGGGTGCTCGTGTACGTCGTCGAGGCCGAGGACCGGCGCGTGCGCGACATCGTGTTTCTCGAAGATCTCGCACCATTCCTCGGAAGTGCGCGTAGTCAGGACTGACGACAGCGCCTCGCGTAGATCGGTCATGTGCTGAAAGCGATCCAACCCGGTCGCGAAGCGGGGATCCTCGATCAAATCCTCGCGGTCGAAGGCACGGCAGGCATCGGCCCATTCCTTGTCGTTCAGAGCCGCGATGGTCATGTAACCATCGGCCGTTTCATAGAGGCGGTAGATCGTCCCGAACGGCGGTATGGTCATCACCTCGTCGCCGATGAAGGTGTGGTTCATCATCCCGTCCGGCCACAGGAACGCGAACGCAACATCGAGCATTGCGACATGCAGATGCTGGCCACCCTGACCACGCTCGCGCGCAAACAGCGCCGCGGTCACGGCCTGTGCCACCGTGTAGGCGGTGGCCTTGTCTATCTCCAGGTTGCGGACCAGCTCCGGGCGGCCGGTATCGGGATCGGTCTGCACCGCGGCCATGCCCGACATTGCCTGGATGATATTGTCGTAGACCTTGCGCTTGGCCAGCGGACCGGTCTCGCCAAAGCCGGAAATGGAGACATATATAATGTCAGGAGCGATCTCCTTGAGGTCCTCGTAGCCGAACCCCATGCGCTCGATGACGCCGGGCCTGAAGTTCTGAACGAATACGTCGGCCCCGCGCACGAGCCGGCGCAGCACTTCCTTGCCCTGGTCGTTGCGCAGGTCGAGCACCACGGAGCGCTTGCTGCGATTGCAGTTGACGAAGGTCGAGGTCATCCCGCCGCTCACGGCGCCGAGCAGGCGGGTGGGATCGCCGAGTCCGGGCGCTTCGATCTTGACCACGTCAGCGCCTTGATCGCCGAGCAGCATGGTGGCCAGGGGGCCGCTGATTATTGCGGCGGCATCTATCACGCGTATCCCGGCCAATGGTCCTCGTGGGTCGTTGCTCCCCATGGCTCCTCCTGGGCGCGGCTGTGGCGGCGCGCACCTGTAGCTTCGTTCATGACGCCGGCAACGGCAAGGGGTGGCTCAAGAACGGTGGCTCAGGAGTGGTGGCTCAGGAGTTCTAGTCTTTCTTGCTCGCGGGTCGCTTCTTGCGCGGGTTGAGCAGCCCGTGCAGGAAGAGGTCCTCGACCTCGTCTACCGCTTCGCTGACCGACAAGTCGATCTCTCGAAGAAGCTCAGGGTCCATGACGCGCTGAACCGCGGCCAGGGTCGCCTCCGAGACCAGGCGGGAGTGCACGCCACGCAGGACGCCGGCGCGGATTCCCTCCTCGATGGTCTCGCGTGCGTCTTCGATCCGCTCCCGTTGATGTTCTTCGAGCAAGCGCTTGGCCGGAGCAAAACCCTCGACGTCGGCCGAGTACAAGGCGCTGGCCTTGCGTATCTCGGTCACGCCGGGAGCCATGGCTCGCACCACAGCCTCCGGAATGGCATTGGCGGCATCCGAGGCTTCCCGACCCATCTCTCTAACGCGCAGAAGAAGGCGGCCCATGACGAGCAAGAAGAGCTGTTCCTTGCTCGGAGCAAGCGCGTAAAGGGTTCTCCTCGAGCAGTGCAGCCGTGCGGCGAGCCCGCCAACGGTGACGCGCCGGAACCCCTCTCGGAGGAAGATCTCCTCCAAGCCGTCAAGAATGTGCTCCTCGCGCTCGGAGTACTGCCGAGCGGGCTCAAGAGGCGGGGCGGCCGATGCAGAGCTTGACTTCATCGTGACCAGCATGGTACCAAGGGTACCAGAGAATGTCTAACGGTACCCTCCTCGCCGCAAGGACAGTAAGCAATGGACCTCCTGGGATGCAACCAGAGAAGGAGCAGATAATGCCAAGCATTCACGTAAAGGAATTCCCCTGGGGCGCCGAGTCAGACGTGGCCCGGCGCGATAATGTCGTCGAGGCGGCGAAGCAGATGATGAATGCCGCGCAGACGGCCCCCATCACCGGCGGCGTCGACCACCTGGAGCAGGAACTCGTTTGGGGCAAGAAGGAGCTCGATGCCATCGCCGACCAGATGGACGAGCTTTCTTATCTGCCCGAGCACAAACGCATCGACGAGATGTTCCGCATCGAGGCCCAGATGGTGCGTGAATCCGATTGTGTACTTGCCCTCGGCTCGTTTCGTGCTCGCAACCAGCCCTTTGACGCCAACTGCGGTTTCTGCGGCGGCCCTGCCGGATGTTCCTTCGTCTATTCGAGGCGAAATGCGATCTCCGGACAGATCGATCCATCCGACAAGAGCCAGAGCACAACCCCCATCGACGGACCGCTGTGCACCATGTTCGTTCACAACCTCGGCTACGGCGTGGGTTCGGCACTGTGGACCGCCAAGACGCTGATGGTGGACGCTCGCCCCTTCATGACCGTGGGGATGGCGGCCAATCGTCTCGGCTACTGCCGCAACTCGGCGTTCGTCGTCGGCGTGTGCGTCTCCGGAATCTCGAAGAATCCGTACGTAGACGTGCCCTACAACTATCACGTCCTCAACATGCGCAAGGCCGTGGAGTCGATGCACCAGGGCTTTGTCATCCCGCGTCAGTTCGGGCTCGACTACAGATTGATCTCCCGCAAGCAGCACGCGAAGAAAACCAAGTAGTTGGGAGGAACGATAAATGGCGATCATGAACGGAAGACAGTTGGCCCAGGAGCGCTTGTTGGATGCGGCTGCTCTGGTGCTCGACGCGTACTACAAGGCACCGCTGGCCACCAGCCGGTTGGATCAGCAAGCCTTGGTGCTCACTGATGAGGAGATTCTGCCGCTGCTCGAGGTGATCGAGAAAACGGCAGAAAAAATGGGCGGTTTTGACGCCATCCGAGAGGAGTTCATGCCCCTCTACATGGACTACGTGTGCTTCCGCGAGGCCATAGACAAGGGATGCTCGCCCGTCGTCCTCCTGCTGGGAGCCAACCTGAGCAAGCCCGACCTCGGGTGGGATTGCGGCGCCTGCGGGTTCAAGACTTGTGGGCAGATGGCCAAGCATTTCAAATCGGAAGGCGGTCCCGGCCGCGTCGGCGCAGGGCCATCCTGCGCGTGGAAGGTGATGGACTACGGCATCGCTTGCGACTATGCCTGCGCAGCCGCTTGGCAGCTCAATCTGGAAAACCGTATCGAGGGCACCATGGGGATGGTGGCAGGCGCGCTGGGGTATATGGACGGCGTAACCTCGGTGCTGGCGCTGCCCCTGGGGCCGGTGAGCGAGTTTTGGTACTACAACCGTCCGACCCTGGAGAAGATAGTTACTGTCGAGAGCCATCAGGCGTCGCTTCGCAGCAACGTGCCGCAGCACTTCATGATGTTCGCCGGTGATCTCAGGCCCACCATGAAAAGCGACGG
This sequence comes from bacterium, assembly GCA_003354045.1. Taxonomy (GTDB): domain Bacteria; phylum Desulfobacterota; class Binatia; order UBA1149; family CAITLU01; genus PIVZ01. The sequence goes on along the minus strand of PIVZ01000070.1, from coordinate 8,175 downwards.
CAAGTGGTGGGAGAACCCCCCTGAGTACTTGAACGTCGGGGCGGATCCGGAGTTCGTTGAAAAGGACCAGCAGAACAAGATGGCGCTGATCCAATCGGTGATGGAGGTCGTCCCGAAGGTCGAGGCCATGAAGGAAACGCTCAAGGCAAAGACCGCGACCAAGTGAATCGGGCTATCGGTACCCCCACCCACCGCACAGGAGATAGGTTATGGACTTCCTGGAATACGATCTGACGATCACCGACGAGCAACGTGAGCTCCAGCAGGCTGCACACAAGTTCGCCGCAGAGGTGCTGCGACCGGTAGGAATCGAGCTCGACCGCATGACGCCCGCAGAAGTCATAGCGCCCGAGTCCCCGCTGCACGACGTGTACCGGCAAGCCAGCGAGCTCGGATACAGCCGTACGCTGGCTCCCGTAGAGTTCGGCGGCCTGGGGCTCGACCCGCTTTCGAGCTATCTCGTCTCCGAAGAGCTTTCCTGGGGGTCCATGGGACTCGGCGGAGTTATCTTCCTGGCCTCGAATTGCGCCGACGTCGCCCTGGCCGTCGGCAACCCCGAGGCAATCGAGGACTTTGCGCTGCCCTACTACGCCAGCACCGACGGGTCCATATGCGGCTGCTGGGCAATCACCGAGCCCGACCATGGCTCCGACACGGTCAGCGCCATGGTGCCCGGAATGGAGGTGAAAGCCCCCGGGCAGATAGTCGCCCGCAGGGACGGCGACGACTGGATTCTCAGTGGCCAGAAATCGGCGTGGGTCTCCAACGCACCGATCGCCACCCATACTATGGTCAACGTGGAGATCGCCGGGGCAAACAGCTTCGATGAATGTGCGGTGTTCCTGCTACCCCTGGATCTGCCCGGCATCTCCAAAGGGCCGCCGCTCGACAAGCACGGCGCCCGCTCGCTTCCGCAAGGCGAGATTTTCTTCGATGACGTGCGTCTGCCTCGCCGCTGGATGATAGTCGAGCCTTCGGGCTATTCCGCCCAACTGGAAGACCACCTCACTGCGTTCAACGCAGGCGTCGGCTGCGGCGCCACCGCTCTGGCAAGGGCGGCCTACGAATGCGCGCTGGCCTACACCAAGGAGCGCATTCAAGGAGGCAAGCCGATCTTCGAGCATCAGTCCGTGCGCGCGCGCCTCTTCCGGATGTTCTCACTGGTGCAAGCGTCCCGCTCGCTCTCGCGCGGAGTGTACGTGTACAACCTTACCCGGCTCACCCGAGGCGAGCCCGGCGCGCTTCACCATTCGACGGCCTCGAAGGTGTTTTGCACCAACGCAGCGCTGGAAGTCGCCACACTTGCCGTGCAACTCCACGGCGGCAACGGCATGACCAAGGAGTACCCGGTCGAGATGTTCCTGCGCGACGCTACCTCCTTGACGATAGCCGATGGCGAGAACGCCATGCTCGCGCAGATCGGAGCCTCGATGCTCTAGCCCTGCGCGGGCAGATGAAGAGACGAGCCGACCGACGTGATGACGACACTGCTCGGCATCGCGCCGACTAGAAGACATTCGGGCCGCTGGCCCGACAGGAGGAAGAAATGAAAATGAATGCGGTCGTGGCCGGCGTCGGGATGACCCGGTTCGGAAAACATCTGGACATCGGACTCAAGAGCCTCGGTACCGAAGCGGTCAAAGCGGCTCTTGAAGATGCCGGCATGGACGCCGCCGACCTCGATGCTGCCTATGTCGGCAACGCAGTGGCAGGGCTGATCACCGGCCAGGAATGCATCCGCGGTCAGGTGATCCTGCGCTCGATGGGGATCGGACGCATCCCGGTCGTCAACGTCGAGAACGCCTGCGGAACAGCTTCGACTGCCCTCAACATGGCGTGCATGACGGTCAGTACGGGTTGCTACGACGTCGTTCTGGCCCTCGGTGTGGAGAAGCTCCAACATCCCGACAAGGCGAAAATGTTCGCTGCCTTCGGTAGCGGTGCCGACGTGGAGGAGCTCGAAGCGACGGTGGCAGGCTTCTACAAGGACCAGGCGGGCAAGGAAGACGCAGCCAGTAGCGCCGGAGCCGGCAAGAAGAGGTCGGTCTTCATGGACTTCTACGCCTCGATCGCGCGAGCCCACATGCGAGAGTACGGCACGACCGTCGAGCAGATCGCCGGCGTATCGGCCAAGAACTCCCTGCACGGCAGTTTCAATCCACGCGCCCAGTTTCGCGAAGTGATGACGGTGGAGGAAGTCCTGGCGGCACCAATGGTGGCCGAGCCGCTCACACGACCGATGTGCTCTCCGATCGCCGACGGCGCCGCTGCCGTGATAATCGTAAGCGAGCGCAAGGCGCGTGAGCTCGGCCTCGAGCGTCCCGTAAAGGTTGCCTCCAGCGCGTTGCACTCGGGTTGGGATCACGGCCCCGATGAACCGGACACGGTATCGCTTTGTGCGGGCGAAGCATTCGAAGAGGCGGGCGTCGGTCCCGAGGATATCGGCGTCATCGAGCTGCACGACGCCTCGGCCATTGGCGAGCTGGTTGCCTACGACTCGCTCGGGATCTGCCCGAAGGGCGAAAGCGGCAAGCTCATCGAAGAAGGCGCGACCAAGCTCGGCGGCCGCCTCCCGATAAACACCTCGGGTGGGCTCCTTCGCAAGGGGCACCCGATAGGCGCCACCGGCATCGCCCAGATAGTAGAGCTCACCGAGCAGCTCCAGGGCCGGGCCGGCAAACGCCAGGTGGAAGGCGTCGTTGCGGCACTCGCGGAAAACGGCGGGGGTGTCCTCAACAACGAGGCCGCCTGTATGTGCGTAACGATTCTCACTCGCTAGCCCCACTGCAGCGACATGGAGGGACAAACATGGCATCGACATCGACCTTTGATAACAAGATAGCGTTTGTGACCGGTGCGGCCTCGGGCATCGGGCGAGCGGTGTGCGAGGAGATGGGACGGAGAGGAGCGGTCGTTGTCGCCACAGACATCAATCAGGAGGGAGTCGAAGAGGTAGCCGCGAAGATCACTTCGGCGGGAGGCAAGGCCGAGGCGGCGCTGCTCGACGTGACGCGCGCCGAAGACGTACAGAAGCTGGTCGAAGACACCGCGTCCAAGCACGGCCGGCTCGACTACATTTTCAACAACGCCGGCATAGCCGTGGGCGGCGAGGTATATGACTTGAGCCTCGACCACTGGCGGCAGATAATCGACATCAACCTGTGGGGTGTCATCTACGGCACGCATGCGGCCTACCCGATAATGGTCAAGCAACGCTTCGGCCACATCGTAAACGTCGCCTCGACTGCAGGCCTGGTCGCCTTCCCCAGCTGCACGCCGTACGCCACGACCAAGCACGCCGTGGTCGGCCTGTCGAGCTCGCTTCGTGAGGAGGCTCGCGAGTTCGGCGTGAAGGTAAGCTGCGTGTGTCCCACCTTCATAAAGACGAACATCTTCGAGTCGGCGGTTATGGTCAACGCCAGCCGGGACGGCCTGGTCGCAACCGCCGAAGAAACCGGCATGGGCGTGGCCAAGGCCGCACTCAAGATTCTGCGCGGCGTCGAGAAGAATCAACGAATCATCAACTTCCCCGCGCAGGCGCGTCTCTTCTGGCTGCTTCACCGGCTGCATCCCGACGCTCTGGGGTTCGTCTACCGCAGAATGGTCAAGGAATTTCGCAACCCGGCCTAGGCGAGTTAGCCCGCATGGGCGACGCGGAAGCAGTTGAAGCTGTGAGAAACCCGGAGGCGTAACCTTAGCGGACGCCAGCATCAATAGAGGAGTATTCCCGATGGCAGAGACTGAGCGAAAGTACTGGGACATGGAGATGGAGCCGCTGCTCAACACGCCCGAAATGCGTGAGATTCAGTGGGAGAAACTGCAGAAGGCGATCCGCTACTGTTACGACAAGGTTCCCTTCGACCGGCAGCGCATGGACAAGGCCGGGGTGAAGCCCGAGGACATCAAGTCTCTCGACGACTTCGCGCGCGCCGTCCCGTATGCCGGACAGGCAGAGTTCCGCGAGCTCATCGGGGAAGTCGGCATGGACATGGACAAGATGTTCGAGGCGCTGTTCGGCGAAGAGCGCCTGAGCGATCTCTATCTCCTGACCACCACCTCCGGCACGACGGGCGTTCCAACCCCGTATCCGTTCTTCAGAAAAGGCGTAGAGCGACACTCAGACATACTCTCGCGCGGCTCGTGGCGCATGGGCATTCGGCCCGGCGACCGCATCGGAGTCTGCTTCGGTCTGAGCATGCACGCGGCCGGCACCCCGAACATTCTCTGGTATCTCGACTACCCCGGCGTGACGCTTGTGCCGATCGGGGCCGAAGCCGGAACCGAGCGCATTCTCCAGCTGCTCAAGCTCTTCAAGGTAAACGTGTTCACGGGCACCCCTTCCCTCGCCCTGCACCTGATCGAGCGCGCGCCGGAGGTCCTCGGCGAATCGGTAAAGAGCCTGGGACTGAAGATCCTCGCCCTTGGCGCCGAGCCCGGCGCCGGCATCCCGGAAGTGCGCGAGCGATTGGAGAGCGAGTACGGGGCAAAGGTCTTCGATCTCGGGGCCGGTATCGGCGGCTCCTGCGATCATCCCGTCTATCAAGGCATGCACTGGCTCGCAGATGATTTTGCCTACTACGAGCTCGTCGATCCGGAGACCAAGGAGCCGGTGCCGATGGAACACGGCGCCACCGGCCTGGCGGTGATGAGCCCGCTCGAGCCTGAAAAGGCCCTGTTCATCTGCAACCTCAGAATCACGCTGAATGACATCCACCAGGTCTTCACCGACCCGTGCCCGTGCGGAAGGAGCGGTTTCAGATACAAAATCGTCGGCCGCGCCGACGACATGCTCAAGGTAAAGGGCGTGCCCGTGTATCCAGCTGCAATCGAGGGGGTCATCCACGCTTTCGTCCCCCGCGTGACCGGCGCCTTCCGAATCGTTCTCAAAGAGCGCCCGCCTCGGGTGGTTCCGCCGCTCGAGCTCAAGGTCGAGCGCGGGCACGACGTTAACGAGAGTGACCTGCCGGCACTCGAAAGCGAGATCCAGGAAAAGATGCACAAGGACGTCAAGGTGCGACCGGCCATCACCTGGCTCGAGCCCGACACCCTCGAACGAGCGACCAAGAAGACGCAACTCCTCGAGAAGGCCTACGAAGAATAGGGTCGGCGTCCGGCGGAATGTGATAGAGAAGGGATGCTCTCGGCTTTGCCGTCGAGCGGGGATGGGGGGACGTGAGAGTTTACGAAATTCCTCTGTGGCTGTCCTATCGCTACCGGGCGCTATCGAGACTCGTGGTGCCGGTGGTCGGCAAGATCTTCGAGCTCGGTAGAATACCCAAGCTCCGCACCGTCTTCCCGTGGACGAGCCCGGAGCAAAACTCCATGAGCTTCCTGCCGATCAACGAGAGTCTCGAGGCAGAAAGCACTGCCATGCCGCAGGCCGTCCTCGAAGAGATAATCGACAAGGCCTCCCACCACGTCCTCTTCGACAAGTGCGTGTGCCGCCTGTCGGGCCGATGCGAGCATCACGGCGAAGACATCGGCTGTCTGTTCATGGGCGAGAGCGCCCTGGAGCTACCGACCTCCGTGACCCGCCGGGTGAGCAAAGACGAAGCACGCGCCCACGTACGAAAGGCCATCGACAGCGGCTTGGTTCCTCTTACGGGGAAAGTAAGAGCAGACAACACTCTCTTCCAAGTCCCGGACAGAGGAAAGTTGGTCACCGTGTGCTTCTGCTGCCACTGCTGCTGCGTGGTGCGAAGCCTGAGGCACCTGCCAACTGAGCACTTGGACGAGGTCGTGGTTCCGCTGGAAGGCGTCTCCGTCGAGGTAACCGACGACTGCCTGGGCTGCGCCACCTGTGTGGAGTACTGCGGCTACGAAGCCATCTCGGTCGAGAACGGCCAGGCTGTCCACAGCGAGCTGTGCAGGCAGTGCGGCCGCTGCGCGACGCACTGCCCGAACGAGGCGGTCCGCGTAGCGATCGACAATCCCGATCTCAGGGAAGATCTGCTCGGCCGCCTGGAGAAGTACGTCGAGTGGTAGAGAGAATCACACCTTCGGCATTGACGAACTCCCACCCTCGCTAGACGATCGACGCCACGTGACCAGCCACGAGTGGACGACTCGCAGCAGTATTGACGGCGGCTTGATAATGGTGCATACGTTATGCATGAAACGTACAAGTCTTATGGTTAACGAGCAGATTCTCGAGGAAGCCCTGCGAGTGAGTGGAGAGCGCACCTATTCCTCGGTGGTCAACCGAGCGCTCGAGGACTACGTGCGCCGCGTGAAGGCCCGGCGCATTCTCGACCTCGCAGGCTCCGGCTTGTGGACGGGAGATCTCTCCGAGATGCGCCGCGACTCGCGTGAGGACAATGGTTCTCGTTGATACATCCGTATGGGTAGAGGTCTTCCGCCGCCCCGCCCTCTTCGACCTCGAGTCCGTCATTGATTTCGACGAGGTCGTCACCTGCCTTCCGGTCGTGCAAGAGGTACTGCAGGGATTCGACGACGAGAACGCTTTCCAAGCGGCCCGCGTCGCCATGCGAGCTCTCCCCATAGTCGAATCGCCACTCGGCGCCAACGTATTCGACGAAGCCGTGAGCCTCTACCGGCTAGCCAGACGCCGCGGCCTCACCATACGGTCATCCACCGACTGTCTGATCGCTACGTGCGCGTTGAAGAACGGCCTCGCGCTGTTGCACGCCGACCGCGACTACGATGCCATCGCTCAGGTATCCGGTTTGGATATCCGAACGATCAGGACCGGCTGATACGACACCTCGGTTCGGGCGCCTATGCCGGCGGGACCCTCTCGACGGAACACACTGCTGCCTCCCCCCATGACGGCGGTCGATGCAGTGGCGAGGGGGAACCCGATGCAGGCCAGGCTTCCGTCTTGACCTTCAAGCGGAGCGGGCTTATTGTAGTACCGAAACCAGTGCTATAAGGAGTCCGGAATGAGCACTATGCCGGTACAGGAAATCAAGCGAAGAGGCATGTCTGCGGTAGACGAAGCGCTGGAGGACGGACCGGTGCATCTCGTGAAGAGCAACCGGGTCGAGTACGTCGTCATGTCGAAAAATGACTACGAGGAGCTGATGAACGATCTTACCGAGGCCCGGCTGGCGGCCTCGGAGATGGACCTGCGTGAGGGCCGGGTGCGCCGCGGCAGTGCAGAGAAGCTCATGAAGACTCTCGTATCCGAAGAGTAGAAGCGGAGAATCGGCCGATGCCGACATCCACCCTGGTCTGGACTGACACTTTCGAACGGACGGCCAGGAAATTCTTACGACGGCATTCGGAATTGGCGGGGCTCTTCGAGGATGTTCTGCGTCAGCTCGAGACCGATCCGCATGCACCCAGGCTGCGCCTTCACCGTTTGAAAGGAAAGCATCGAGACAAGCACGCAGTCAGCCTCACATACTCATATCGCATCGTGATCATCCTTCGCCTGGAAGACGAGGAAGTCGTTCTTCTCGACGTTGGCTCTCACGACGAAGTCTACCGCGGATAGCGTGGCCCGTCGGACGGATCGTCGCGCCGGGCTACGCCCCGGTCGCGGCCGCCACCATGGCCTGGACGTTTTCCAGTTTGGCGTTGGCGGGAGTGTCGCAACCGGAGTGGAGGATGAATCCCTCCGGGCCGAGGTCACGTATGAGCTTGGTGCTGTAGTCGTAGACGTCGTCGGCGCTCTTCAAGAACAGCAGACTGGCTGACACGTCGCCCATGAGGCACATGTGATCACCCAAGATCTCCTTGGCCTTGTAGAGGTCCGTCTCCCCGTCGGTGGCCAGGATGCAACGGCCCTTGGGCAGCTCTCTGAACCGTGCGAGCTCGCGGTCCCAGTTCGAGTCGAGGTGGAGGATGGCGATGAGGCCCGCGTCCACTACCTCCTCGACGAGTCTCTTGAAGTAGCGCCACTCGAAACGTTCCCACATCGCAGGCGAGAGCATGCAGGGTGCGCCGCGCCAGCCGCCCACCCAGACAGCCGGGCAATTCTGTGCAACGGCATTGAAACAGCCGGGGGCGGCCAGGTGTGGGACGATCGCATCCATGGCGGCTTCCACCTTGTCGGGAATGTCGAACAGGTCGAGCGCAAACTTCTCGAGAGACCGCGAGCCGCACAGTAACTCGTAAGGCGTGGTCACGTGCCCGCCGGTAAGAACCGGCACGCCGTGAGCCGCCCAGCTGCCGGCCACGTCCACTTGCCCCCCGCCGTTCGCCCGGCGC
>PIVZ01001258.1 GCA_003354045.1 bacterium | reverse complement strand
CTACGGAGCGGTTCCCCTGCCCGGTGCCGGTGAGGCCGTCGACGTGGGTCCCACCGACGACTGGAGCGGCGTGGGAATCCCGCTGCCGGACGACAGTGCCGACTTCGAGGACCTGATGATCTTCTCGCAGAACTACGGCGTCGTCGCCCCGCTGCCCGTCTTCCAGGAGGACGCGACGGAGGAGGCGCAGATCGCATGGCGGCTGGTCGAGGATAACGTCTGGTCGCTCGTTCTCGAGCAGCCCTGTCTGGACCTGAAGGGCCTGAACCTGCGGGCCGAGATGCCGGCCGGCAGCGTGCTGGATCTCCAGCCGGGCTGGCTCTGCGACGAGCAGTCGGGAATGATCTTCCTGCAGAACATCGACGCCAACGGCCTCGACGCCGGTCTGGCGCTGATGGGAACCGATCTCCACTTCATCGGTGCGGGCGAGTTGCTGCGCGTGACCTTCGCCGCGGCACTCGGCAGCACGCCGATCGAAGTGGTTCTGCGCGACTCGGAGAATCAGCCGGTCGTTTCGGAGATCGAGACTACGGGCTCTCCCGCGGACATGCCCAGCATCTATCACATGGCTCAGAACTATCCCAACCCCTTCAACCCGAAGACCGACATCCGCTTCGATCTGCCGGACGCGCAGAGTGTGAAGCTGACGGTCTACGGCCCCGACGGAAAGAGGATCGTCACGCTGGTGGACGATACCCTGCCCGCCGGATTCCACTCGGTCACCTGGAACGGTCGCGACGAGAGCGGATCCCAGGTCGCCAGCGGTGTGTAC
>PIVZ01000596.1 GCA_003354045.1 bacterium | reverse complement strand
CGGCCACGCAATCACCGTTGGTCTCGCACAGGGCACCGAAGCCGGCCAAGAGAGTCAGTTCGCCGCGGTCCGGGCACAGGTGGGAGCACTCACACACGTCCGCGCAGCTCTCATTGCTCGCGCAGGAGGCATCGTCGTCGCCGTCGCAGTCCTCACTACTATCGGCGATGTCGTCGCCGCAGAAGGGCAGCAGGCAAGTAACCGGGCGGCACTGGTCAGGGCCGTTGCCGTTGGCCAGGCCGTCATCGCATTCCTCGGCATTGCTGGGATCGATCACGTCGTCCCCACACGACGGGTCCACACAGGTGGTTCGACAGGCGTCGGGCGTGGTGTCGGAGTTCGCATCGCCGTCGTCACAATCTTCGCCGGCATCGGTGACATCGTCTCCGCAATAGGCGTCCAGGCAACTGGTGCGGCAGGCATTGGGCTCGGTGTCGGAGTTGCTGTCGCCGTCGTCGCACTCCTCGGGCGCGGTTATCACCCCGTTGCCGCATATCGTGCAGAGGTTGCTACAACCGTCGCTACCGTCCGTGTTGCCGTCGTCGCACTCCTCGTCCACGTTGTTAGTCAGTCCGTCGCCGCAGAACTCGTCCACACAGTTGGCATCGCAACCATCCCCGTCAACGCTGTTGCCGTCGTCGCACTCTTCGTTGGGGGCGTCGTTGGTGACGCCGTCGCCGCAGAACTCGTCCACGCAGTTCGAGTCGCAGCCGTCGCCGTCATCGGTATTGCCGTCGTCGCACTCCTCGTTGCCGGCATCGTTGGTAATGCCGTCACCGCAGAACTCGTCCATACACTGCGAGTCGCAGCCGTCACCGTCTATGGTGTTGCCGTCCTCGCATTCCTCGTCCACGTTGTTGGTGATGCCGTCGCCGCAGAACTCGTCGATGCAGTTGCTGTCGCAGCCGTCGCCATCGACATCGTTGCCGTCGTCGCACTCCTCGTTGTTGCCGGGGTCGATTACGCCGTCACCGCAGGCCGGTAGATCGCAGGGGCCGCCGATACCGCTGCCGTCGCGGCATTCGTCAGGACCGTTGCCATTGGCCTCACCATCGTCGCATTCCTCGGTGCCGCCGTTGTTGACGACCTCGTCGCCACAGAACTCGACTATGCAGGCATCATCGCAGCCGTCGAGGGCAGCGGTGTTGGCATCGTCGCACTCTTCGTTGTTGCTCGGATCGACGACATCGTCGCCACAGTGAGGGTTCTTACAATCGGTGCGGCAGATGTCCGGCAGGGTATCCGAGTTGCCGAGCCCGGCGTCACACTCCTCGCCAATCTCCTGACGGCCATTGCCACAGACGGGGTCGCTCGGGAAGGAGACGTCCACGTAGCGCGGAATGTGCTCGCGGTTGAGGTCGAAGAGACAGACGGCCATGTCGAAAACGCCAAACGGCGGGTCAGTGCCGTCGGCACAGACCCCCGGGTAGCCCACGGACTCTAGCTCATCTGTATCGCACGCACGCGGGAGGTGGGTCAGAGTCTGGTAGGCACCGATGAGCCCATTGTCGGTCTTCTCGTCGCCGGTTCCGGGAGCGTAGGGCGGGATATCGCCACGGCACGCGACGTCCTCGAGCAGGAAGCTTCTTTCCTGCTTACGCAGGCATCGGTGCCTGGTGCGCAGCTCCTTCTGGTACATCACCGAGCCGAGCGCGGCCACACGCGCCACACAGTGGCGCTCGGCATCGCGCAGGAAACCATGAGTTGACGGAAAGTAGCCGTTGGACAGCAGGGTCGATACGACGTCCCCGGCCGTGTCGATTATGCACTCCTCGAGCCTGAAGACGTCGAATGCGTCGGGGGCGGGGTCGGGGCACGGCCCCGGGTAGTCGAGCAGCACCAGATTCACCCCCGTGCAGCTCCGCGGTAGCGAACCGCTGAGGCGCCCCTCCACCTTGCCCAGTCGGTCCTGGAGGCCGGCATCCCCGTCGCCCGTCAGACAATCGACCGTTGGCCGGGTCTTGCCCTTGAGGATTCGGCGCTCGCAACGCTGGCGCGCGTCCATTACGCCCCGCAGGTATGCGCGCGCCGCCTTCTCGATCGTGGCGCGGCAGCGCAGTTCCGTGCTTTGGTAGCGCTCTGCCGAGGCATCGGAAACCATCATCGGGCCGGCGCTGAACAGTAGTGTCAGGCCGAGCCCGCCGAGGATGAGTTTATTAAGTCCCTTCATAGCGTTGCTGTGCGAACGGTTTGCCCCTTACGGGGACCCGAGTTGTAAAGCGGCGGTTAATTACAGAAATATGTCCTCTTTTCCACCCCGGTGTCAATGCAAAAGGCCTGACATTACGGGGATTTTCCGCCGATGCGCCCCTCCGGCCCCCCGTCTGTAGGGCCGTTGACTCGGCAGTGGCTCCACAGTACCCACGGCGGACTGACTCTTGTAGCACACAGCCATGCCTGTGAGGAAGCAGGCGGGAGGAATCGATGGGACCGCTCGAGGGGATACGGGTCGTGGAGATGGCGGGGCTGGCGCCGGCCCCCTATGCCGGCATGCTGCTGGCCGATTTTGGCGCAGAAGTCGTCCGTGTGGACCGTAGCCCCACGGCCGGATCGCCCGCCGATCCGACGCGCGACTATCTGGCCCGTGGCAAGCGCTCGGTGGGCATAAACATGAAGGACCCGCGGGGCGTCGAGGTACTCCTCGAGCTCGTCAAGTCGGCAGACGTCCTTCTCGAGCCGTTCCGCCCGGGCGTCATGGAACGGCTCGGCGCCGGACCGGACATCGCACTGGCGCGAAACCCACGTCTCGTCTATGCCCGACTTACCGGCTGGGGTCAGGATGGTCCCTACGCGTCCATGGCCGGCCACGATATTGACTACATCGCCATTTCCGGGGTGCTCAGCCTGTTTGGCCGCAAGGGTGAAAAGCCGGTGCCGCCGGTAAACATCGTCGGCGATTTCGCAGGTGGCGGCATGCTTTGTGCGCTGGGCATCGTGATGGCCCTGTTCGAGCGTACTCGTTCCGGCAGGGGGCAGGTTATAGACGCTGCCATGCTAGACGGCGCGGCCAATCTCGGCACCTTCCTGTTCGGCTTCCAGGCCGCCGGACTGTGGTCGGAGGAGCGTGGCACCAACCTGCTAGACACCGGCGCCCCGTTCTACGACACCTACGAGACCAAGGACGGCCTGCACATGGCCGTGGGAGCCATCGAGACGCAGTTCTACGCGGCCCTCCTCGAGGGTCTCGGCT
>PIVZ01000595.1 GCA_003354045.1 bacterium | reverse complement strand
CGACCTGCCAGCGACCCTCGGCGTTCCAGGTGCTCTCGCCGTGGCGGAGCAAAACCAAGCGCTTCATCGTCACCTCTATGCGTGGGGTATCTCTCTGCGGGCAAACCTAGCACCATCTCCGTCGCAAGATGAATCGCCGTCACGGCAGGCTTACTGCCCGGATTAATGCCACCTGTGTGCTTGCCCATCGCAGGCCCGCCTACTAGATGTTGCCAGTGCCAAAGGCCGGCCTATGTACCATGGACCACGGTGCGGCCGCATGAGATTAAGATGATAACGCCGGGTGGGAAACCAACATGCCACACGTACTGGTTCGCAATCTGGACGCATCCGTAATTGCCAGGCTCGAGAAGCGGGCCAAGGGCAACGGTCGCTCGCTGCAAGGGGAACTCAAGGCGATCCTAGAGCAGTCGGCCAGCGTCAGGGCCAGCGATACCCGTCGCACGGCCTTGGCGATTCAGGCCAGGCTGCGGCGTATCGTTCATAGCGACAGCGCCCGGCTCGTAGCAAGGGACAGGGCACGGTGAAGCACTGCGCGGTCGACGCTAGCGTCGTCGTCAAGTAGGTCGTTCCCGAGACCTATAGCCAAGAAAACGGCGAGACGGGAGGGTTCGACTGAAGGGACTGCGCTTCGAAGCTCGGGATCTTGGCAGAGCGGTTGTGTTACGAATGTCTCCTGCGTAATACTGGCGACACCATGAACGACGCTATCGTCCTACCCCCCAAGGGGGTAGCGGGCCCGGGACGGTGTCCGCAGCGCGGAACGCGCCACAGCCTGGCAACGGCTCTCGGCCTCGCGGTGCTGCTCTGTTTCACCGCGGCCGGCCAAGCCACGGCCCATGGCCTCAGCTATGCCATCGAGCAGGGCAACGCGGTGTCAGTGCGCCTCTCGCTCGACGACGGCAGTGTGCTCGCGGGCGAGCGCTACGAGTTGTATCGCGACGGCGAAGACAACCCTGCCCAGACCGGCAGCACCGACGATCACGGGCGCGTGGTGTTCCTCCCCGACCGTGCAGGTACGTGGCGGCTCAAGGTCTTTGCCGAGGACGGGCATGGCAAGGTCTTCACCATAAAGACAGACGCGCAGGGCGGCGTCAGCGAGGTCGAGCAGCCGGCGCTCGCCCTGTCCACCAGCCTTCTCGTCGGGCTCTCGGTGCTTTTCGGCATCTTCGGCATCGTCAGTCTTTTCACGCGCAAGAAAGAAACCGCATGAAGCGTTGCCCCATCGGCTCCGGTGACGCCTCGACACCGGGCAAGCCGAGCGCCCGCTAGACGACAATGCACATCCCCGACGGATTCATCGCGCCGCAGATGTATCTGCCCGCATACGGCGTGGCGGGAGGGCTGTGGGCCTACGGCGTCCGCCGTCTGCGCGCCAGCATGGAAGATGAGACAATCCCGCGCTTGGCGGTGCTCACTGCCTTCTGCTTCGTCGCCATGATGGTGATGGTGCCGCTGCCCGGAGGAACCTCGGCGCATGTAACCGGGGTGGCCATGCTGGCCATCCTCTTCGGTGTGTGGATGGCGTTCCTGTCGGTGTCGTTGGTGTTGCTCATCCAGGCCCTTCTCTTCGGGAGCGGAGGAATCACCGCACTGCCGATCAACGCCCTGGCCATCGGAATGGCGGGCGGCGCGGCGGCGTGGTGCGCATTCGGCTTACTCAAGCACGTCCACGAGGGATTTGCCCTGGTGGTAGCCGGCTGGCTCTCTGTCAACCTCTCGGCACTGCTGGTGGCAATCGCGCTCGGCGTTCAACCGTTGATCGCCCACCGTGCGGACGGTTCCCCGCTGTTCTTTCCTTTCGGGCTGTCAGTAACGCTTGGCGCAGTGATGGTTCCGCACTTGATCATCGGAGTGGGAGAAGGCGTGCTGACCCTGCTCATGTACCGCTTCGTCAAGCAGCGAGGCTGGTTCCCCGAATCATGAAGGACCGCGTCGCATTACTGGCCTACGTCGGCACGATCCTGGCCGGCACCATGGTGCACGATCCGGGCATACTGGCGCTCGGGCTCGCCCTCGTACTCGCGCTGGCAGGCCGCTACCGCATGCAGATTCTGCGCAAGGCCTGCCTGGCCGTCGTGTTCTTCAACATCGTCGTGAGCGCCTCCTACACGGTGCTCGCCGGACTCGCCGGCACCTTCTCGGCGCACTATCTCGCGCTCGTCAACCTGCGCGTGCTCTTTCTCACCTGCCTGACCTTCCTGTTCGTAACGCGCGTGAACCCGTTCAAGGCCCTGGCCTTCTCGAGCAGCCTCACCTTCCTGTTCACGCTCGCCTACGGCCAGGCCATGGCGCTCGGCCAGGTCCTCACCAACTTTCGCATGGCGTTCAAAAGCCGCTCGATTGCGCCGGTAAGGCTGCGCGACCGCTACCAACACAGTGCCGCCACGGGTGGAATGCTGCTCGACAAGGCACTCCACAACGCCACCGAGATAGGTGACGTAATGCGCTCGCGGGGGTTCGCCGATGATTGAAGTCGAGCACCTCAGCTACGGATACCCGGACGGTGCCCCGGCGCTCACGGACGTTTCCTTCATGATCGGCGAGAACGAGAAGGTGGTTCTGCTGGGAGCGAACGGCTGCGGCAAGACCTCCTTGATGCGAATCGTCAACGGCCTGGTCTTCCCGCAGGTGGGCAGCTTCAGATACCGAGGCGAGGAAGTCAGCAAGGGCCGCCTACGCGATAAGGCCTGGAGTCGTAGTTTCCGCCAGGAGGTGGTTCTGCTCTTCCAGCATCCGGAGGCCATGCTCTTCAACCCGACGGTCTACGACGAGATCGCCTACGGTCTGCGCCAGCTCGAAGCGGGTGACCTCGACGAACGCGTACATCATTGGGCCGGCCAGCTCGGCCTCGAACGCCACATCGAGCGCCCGCCCTTCCAGCTGAGCGGCGGCGAAAAACAGAAAGTCTGCCTGGCGGCGCTGCTGGCCCTGGAACCGAAGGTCTTGCTCCTCGACGAGCCGACGGCAAACCTCGACCCGCGAAGCACGGGCTGGCTGGTCGATTTCCTGCAAGATCTCCAGGTCACCAGTCTGGCCACGACCCACAACCTCGGACTGGCTGGAGAGCTGGGCGAGCGCATCTTGGTGCTCTCCGAAGAGCATGAGCTGATCTTCGACGGCCCAATGGAAGAGCTGATGAGAGACGACGAGAAGCTGCTGGCGGCCAATCTGGTGCACACCCACCGCCAT
>PIVZ01000594.1 GCA_003354045.1 bacterium | reverse complement strand
CCCGATGCGCGACACCACCTCGATGATCGAACCGGCCACCGATGCTCGCTTTCTCTATGAAAGGGCCACCATCAAGCTCGACTACTACCTCGTGGTGCACCGCGGCGGCCGATTGCTCACCCTGTTGGGGTGCGTGCTTGCCATCGGCGCAATCGTACGCCGCATACTGGTGCCCAGCTCGAACGAAGCCGCGGTCTAGCCGTCCGCCGAGAAGCCCTCGCTCGCCTGCGCCGAGTCTGCAAAATCGCGATGGGCGGACAACATCGCCCACTTACTACACAGCCCGCCGGCCCGCGTGTTGACCCTCTGCCAGCCCACACGGTATCCTAGGTCAGTTGGGCTGGGCTGCGAGGCCATACGGAACGTCCGTTGGCTGGCCAGCCAGTGGTGTGGAGGACGCGGATGCGGTGTTGCCCCTCGGGGCGCCCCCCGATTTTCAAGACTGTTCTTGGTCGTGGGTGCCTTTCCTACAGAGAGCCGCTTGACGGGACGGATGTAGTCCCCTGGTGTGCCGGGGGCGGCGCATGACCGCGTGCGAGACCGCTCGAGCCGGAGGGCGTGGCTACATTGATGCCGCCTACACGCTGGGCAGACAGGCGGCAGCCGGAGCCGGCCTCGAAGAGCTGGCTGGTGCAGCCGTAGAGACGCTCGGTCGCGAGCTCGACTGCCCGTTTGCCGCCGCCTACTTTGCTTGCGGTCGCGTTCAATACTCGGCCGCGACGGCCGAAGCCGGGTCCGCATTAGCCGGCATGCCTGAGCTTCTGGACGGTTTGACAGCCGCGCCCGCATTCCTGCCCGCGACTGCCGCCCCTCTGCTCTGTGGCCGCAACGGCTCCAGCGCTGGGTCCTCGTTGCCAGCGGCGGCCACGCGCTTGGCCGCCGACATGGGCATAGCTGCCGTCTATCCCTTGCTGGTCGCCGGGAACCTCTCCGGCCTCCTTGCCCTGGGGGCAAGGAGCGACGGCGGTGGCTACCATCGCGACGAGCTCGAGTTCATAGCCGTGGTCGGCAGCCTGCTGGCCACACGTTCGGCCGAGCTGGCCCTTGCCGACGATCTCGACCGCAGCCGCGACACCATCACGCGCAACGACCGCCTCTCTTCAATCGGCGCGATGACGGCCGGTCTTGCCCATGAGATACGCAACCCACTCGTATCCATACGAACCTTCACCCAACTGCTGCCCGAGAAGTACGACGACGACGAGTTTCGCAGCACCTTCCTCGACCTGACGCTCTCGGAGATCGACCGCGTGTGCACACTGGTCGGCGAGCTCCTGACCTTTGCCCGCCCCGACGGGAGCGAGAGCGGACAGCTCGTAGACCTGAACGAATCGCTCGAGCGGACCTGCCTGCTGTTACGCAGCCAGGCGCGAAGCCTCGGCGTGGAGCTCAGCTTCGTACAACGTCAAGATTCGCCCTACGTGCACGTGGATGAGGACCGCCTCAAGCAGGTCGTCATGAACATCGTGCTAAACGCCATACAGGCCTGCAACGGAGGCGGAACCGTGGAGGTCTCGGGCAACGAATACATGTGCGACGGTGAGCGCTTCGTCTGCATCGAGATCAGCGACGACGGCCCGGGCATCGACGAGTCCACGCGCAGGCGTATCTTCGAACCCTTCTTCACGACCAGGGGCGAGGGAACGGGCCTCGGCTTGGCCATAGCCAATGAGATCGTCGCGGGCTGCGGCGGTCACATAGAAGTCGAGAGCACCCTGGGCGAGGGCAGCCGCTTCTCTGTCAACCTTCCTGCCGAACCTACAAAGGCCGACGATGGGGTCTGTGGCGAGGCGACGATCGGCCACGCAGACCGAACGACCCCGGAGCAACTCGCAAATGGCTAGAGTCGCGCTCATCGACGTTACGCCGGAGGTTCGATTCTCCGCGCAGGCTGCGCTACCCGGCCACGAGTTCCTCGATGTCACCTCGGGCGCCGAGCTCGACGGCGCCGAGCTCGTGATCGCCGAACACGGGGACGAGACTACGGCCGCAGCGGCGGCGATTCACGATCAAGGCAGCCCACTGCTGCTGATAGCCGACCGAGACACCTCGGTACCGGAGTGGATCTACGAAGGCCGTCGCGCCAGCGTATTGCGGCGGCCCTTCGATCTCATCGATCTCAAAGTGAAGGTACGCGACTTGCTGACCGGCAACAGCAGATCTGCGCCCGCAGCGGCTCTCGACCGGCAAGCGGAAGCCTCTTCCGCAGGGGTAGCTCCAAGATCGACCGGCGCTCAGTCTCCCCCGGCATCGGCGCCGGTTGTCCGGGTAAGTTCCACCTGGCTCCTCCACCCGCGCGTCCCTGGTGCCTGCGAAGGCTTCTTGCGGGCGGCCACGTGTTTGCCCGACCCCCTGTGGCTGGTCGGCGAGCGCGGAAGCGGACGCCGCCGTATTGCCATGGCCGTGTGCGAGTCCGCACAACCGCCGCTGCCGATGCTGACGCTCGGCATCGATGTAATGCTGGCGACCATCGCCGAGCGCGCCGCAGAGACCGGCCCCTTCGCACTGTTCGTCCCCGAGGTGCAATGGCTCGATCTCGAGCAGCAAGACCGGCTGGCTGAGCTACTCACGGGGTGTCCGCCGTTTCGCCTCGTTGCCACTTCCAACCACGACCCGGCCGACGAAGTCGTAGCCGGCACCTTCTCGCGCCGCCTTTATAACGTGCTGGCCTCCCTCACGTTGCGGCTGCCGCCATTGCGCGAACGTGGCGACGACATGGAGGCGCTACTCACTTCTCTAGCCTCGCGCGTGTGCAAGCTTTTGGGGGCACCATCCGTCAGGTTTAGCCCGGCGGCATTGGAGTCCGTCCGCGCATACCCGTGGCCCGGCAACATCATCGAGCTCGAAGCCGTGGTCGCACGCACGCTGGCCATGTTGGTGGACCCAGCGGTTCCGGAGAAGTTCACCGGCACCATCGATGCCGATGACCTCGTCATCATGCCAACGCTCGACGTGCCGCTGGCGACCGCGGCAATAGGAGAAGACGTAGGAGAGGACGAAACGCCGCGCAGAGCCGTCGTCGTGAGCCTGGAAGACTCTGCCCGCCGCCAAGAGCGCACAGCGGCCCGACAGACGGAAGAACTCTCGGCAAAGGCTGCGGCACAGACAGCGAAGGCAGCACAGGCGTGACCGACAACAGTACCACAGGTAACAGCCAATGCTGAGCCGCTGGTGCCCGGCCTCGCCCACGACC
>PIVZ01000593.1 GCA_003354045.1 bacterium | reverse complement strand
AGTACATGAACGAGGCCCTCGAGCGCGGCTGGATCACCGTACGGCCGGCGGCCGACAAGGAGCCGCGCGTTCTGATTACCTCGGGTGTGAACCCTTTGCGCCGATGGCCGGCGCCCGGCGTGGTCGAGAAGGTCTTGTGGCCGAAGCTGAAGACGATCGCGGCCATCGATTTCCGGCTCTCGACCACCGGGATGAAATCCGATCTGTTGCTTCCCGCTGCGGGCTACTACGAGAAGCCCGGCATCAAGTACGCCGTGGCGCTCGTGCCCTACATCGTCGTCGGTGAGCAGGCAGTGGAGCCGCGCGGAGAGGCCAAGAACGAGTGGGAGATAATGGCGCTGCTCGCCCGGCGCATCCAGGAGCGGGCGCGCGAGCGCGGCCTCGAGGGGCACCTGGCCACCATCAACGATGTTTTCAGCTTCGACGGCAAGTACGGTCCAAAAGATGAAATCGCCGTCGCCGACCGCATCCTCAAGAACTCCGACATCACTGGAGGCGCGGGCTGGGATGAGATCCGCAAGGCCGGCGCAATCCCTACCGTTTCGACGGGATCTTGGGGGATAACCAGCGGCCTCGGCAGCAAGATGGAAGATGGCGGTGCGATCGCGCCGTCGCGGGTTCACGTGGAAGACAAACACGCCTGGCCCACTCTGACCGGCCGCCAGCAGTTCTACATCGACCACCCTTGGTTTTTCGAAGCCGATGAAGTGCTGCCACGCTGGAAGCCTTTGCCCAAGGCCGGCGGCGATCACCCCATATATCTCACCGGCGGCCACACCCGCTGGAGCATCCACGCCATCTGGCGCGGCCACACCGACCTGATGCGTCTACAGCGCGGCGGCCCGGTGATGTGGATGGCGGCCGAGGACGCTCAAAGCCGCGGGATTAGCGACGGTGACCAGGTGAAGGTGTGGAACGACCATGGAACGTTCCGCACGGGTGTAAACGTTTCACCGGCGGTGGCGCCCGGCGAGGCCATCATCTACCACGCCTGGGAGCCCTACCAGTTCCCCGACTGGCTGGGCAACATGGAAGTGGTCTCCTCGCCCTACAAGCCCGTTCATCTGGTGGGAAACTACGGCCACCTGCGCCAGCGAGTCTTCTTCGCCGCACCCATCCACGTGCCCCGCGGAGTGCCGGTAGAGATCGAACTGGAGGCTTAGGCGGCGCCGGTCGGAATGCCAGTGTCGCTCGGTCGCCTCAGGCGCTAGAACTCAGTCCCGGAAGGCGGACCGAGCACTCATCCCTTCTTCTCGGCCAGCTTCTGGAACGCTCGGCGGCCGAGCTTGTCGGAGTAGGCGTGCCAGGGGTTCTTGTCGTCGCGGTCTTTTCTGCGCTCGACGGCAAAGTGACAGTGAGAGGCACCGTGCGGGATCAACTCCTCGATCCACGCCGTGAACCCTCCGTAGCCTCTATCTGCCATGGCCCGGAAGAAGCCTTCGACGAAGTATCGCTGGACCCTGCAGTCGAAGGCGGTGTAGCGGTCCTGGTGCGGGCACCACAGGATATCGAACTCGCAGCGGTCCTTCGAAACTATCCAGGGTTTTTCCAGTGACGCGTAAAGGACCGTGTTAACGCCCGTTATCAGATACGATATCTTCTCGATCTCGTCGGCGTCCTCCGGAAAGCTCGAGTTGTCGATGAAGTCGTTCATCGCCTCGTAGCCGGCACGATTGATGGCTCTCCTGGCCATCTCCTGGCCGGCTTCGCCGAAGGTCTCTTCGGCTTCCTTGAGCAAGTTGAGAAGACCAGTGGCCTGCAGCGTGCCCCAAACAAGCAGGACTGCCGGGTCGAAGTCGTCGCGTCCTTCCAAGGCCCCGCGAAACTGCGCGACTGCCTCGGCGTAAGGAAGCCCCAGCTTCACCTTCTGATAGCCGGCCTCCGGTCTTTGCCCTTCCGACCACAGGCCTTCCTTGGTCGGATACTGTGGCTTGGCCATATCGCTTGCCCCTCCCCTTGGCGGTCGCTCAGGCCAGACTCTCGAGGAAGGCCTGAATCCGCGTGCGCAGTTGTCCTATGGTGCCCGAGGTCAGGTAGTCGCGTTCCAGGAATAGAAGCGGGACACGGCCCTCTTCTTTGAACGAGGTGCGCAGCATCTTGGTTTCGCCACCCCACAGGTCGCAGAACTTGAGCCGCTGGCACACGACCCCATCTACATTGTTGCGATCGACAGAGTCGAGCACGCTGCCCAGCCTCTCCTCGTAGTCGGCGAGCATGCGCGGGCACGGTGTGTGGCCAAGTATCCGATTGGCGATCGCCGCCAGCGGATCACCGTCTTCGTCGGCCAGGTTGGAGAACGTCTTGCCACCACAGCAGAGCTGATCGTCAACAATGGTGGCGCCATACGACTCGATCACCTCCAGGTACTCGGGGTCGTCGAGTACATTGCCGATCACCATCAGACGCGGGCCGTCGCTGTCGGGAAGGCCGTTGCCCGCCTCGAGCTCGGCGATGCGCTTCTCGAGCATCGGATTGAACTTGTCCTTGGGGATGGCCGCCGCGGCCACTGACATGGCCAACACCTCGCTGCCGGTCGCGCGCGGCGGGTTTTCGCCGCGCAGAGCAGAGGCCTTGCCGAGCAATCTTCGCGTCTCGTTGAAGAGCTTGATCGCCTCGGAGAGCTTCTCGTCCGTGATCTCGATCCCGTACTCGGATTCCATCTGCACCTTGAGGCTGCGTAGTTGGTCCGCGAGCCTCGCCACCGCCTGCTCGGTGCGCAGGTGCGGTATGTCGAGAGTGCAGCAAAACGGAACCGCCTTCTTCGTGGAGAAGATATCTGAGAGCCGGCGGATGTGGTCGCAACTATTAGTGACCAGGATACCGTCGAGGATTTCGAGCTCCCCGCCCATCACGCGGTCGAGAGTATGCCGCACGAAGCTGCAATTGACGGCGCCCAGGTACTGGTCCGCATAGGAAGTTTCTTCGCTGCCCGTACCGCGCATGCGAATGGGCAGCATGCCAGCCGCCCAGAACAGCTCTTCGGGCGCATGGCAGCAGAAGTAGCCCATCACGCGGCCCCCCGCCGCCTTCCACTCCATCACGTGCTCGTTTTCCATCGGCCCCGTCAGAGCCCTGAAGTCTGTTGTCGATCCCATAGCGGCCCCCATTACGGCATCACCGTTGTGAAGAAATCTTCAATCTGCCCTCTGACCGATTCGACCGAACTCACGCGCGAATCCATCCAATCCAGATCGA
>PIVZ01000592.1 GCA_003354045.1 bacterium | reverse complement strand
TAAACGCCTGCGATCGTCTCGCCGTCTACCATCGAGACTTCGACGGGATCGAGCGTAAGCGTACCCTCGGCAAGAGAGCCGATGAAGGTCGGCTCGAGGCCCACGAGCGCCAGGAACGCGTTTCGCAGGTCGCTCTCGATCGGAATCACGGAGCCCGGGTAGATGTCGTCGGGATTGAGGGTAATTTGCGTCACGAAGATGCCACGGCCGAACAGTTGCATTACGTGGCGAATAGAAGCGGTGCCGGCGAGTACCTGCAAGTCACTGCCGCCGGCGACGATATAGTTGAACCCGCCACCACCATCGGGAACTCCGGTGCCGAAAATATTCCCCGCAACCTCGAACTCGAACGGGCCGTCTGGCGACATAGGAATCACGTCTCTCCAGGTCGTGGAAAAATCCACCGTAATCAGGCCGACCTCCTCGAAACACATCCGAGAATCGGTCCCCTCTGTCCACGGCGGCGGACCGGAGGCGAAGTCGTCAAGGAACTGCTGGTGACGGCCACTTACGAAGTCACGAACAGGCGCGATCTCCGCGCTCAGGTCTCCGGCGACCGGCTCGATCAGAGCCTGCACGCGGTCTATCTCGGCCAGCAGAGCGGTCTCGTCCCACACGGTATCGAAATGGCTCTGCAGGCGCGCCTGATATTGAGCAGCCATCGCAGGAATGGCGTACAGGCGCCGAGCCAACAGTCCGCGCGCCCACACCAGAGGAGCCACCTCGCCCTCGCCGTGCAACGGGCTGCCCTGGCCGAAGGTGTCATCCGTGCCCCATGGCAAGAAGTGGAACAGCCCATCGGCAGTGTCACGGTACATGTAGAAGTTGTTCTCGTTTCCGGAGTAGCTGTCCCAGTGGCCGATCAGGCCTTCTGTCGCCCAGAAGCTCATGAAGTCGTCCACGTCTACGTAGGCGGAGAGCTCGGTCACCAGATCTTCGTCGGAAGCCGTCTCGAGGACCTTCTTGATCTCTCGTATCTCTGTCCCGTCATTGGTGCTCTCGTTGTTCTTGATCTCGAAGGTGGCCGCCCACTGCGGGCGGAAATCTGATTTGACGCCTTCGTAGAGATTGCCGTCGCTGTTGCCGAAGTTCTCCTCGATGTAGTCGGACTTGACGCTCTCGATGTGGCTGTAAATGCCGAGGTCGAAGGTCTCGATTTCGGTCGTCACCCTAACGTGGGCAAAGTTGCAGCGAGGGGCCGGAAGACCGGCGTCGGCGAACACCTTGTAGGCCAGGCATTGTTTGACGTTCGAGGGGTCCTGCCTGTTGTTGTTGAAGGTCATCCGCTCGAGACCGAACAGCCGTTGGTTGCCGTCGAACTCGGAGAATTTCACCTTGAGGGAGGGCCGCGCGCGATCGAGCGATCCGAGGTAGCCCTTCTTGCGCACGCCGACGTTCGTCACTGTGACCCCGTCAACCGTTATGTCGGCCGAGACGAACTCGAACGGGCTGTCCGGAGGCGCGACCGGACAGACGTTACCGATCGTCTCCAAGAGTCGGCGGGGCTGCGTGCGCAACGCGTCCCAGGTCGCCTGCGACATGAAGACCTCCACGTCGAGAAGAAGGTCCGGGTCGAACGGGTTGTCCATGACACAGCCTTCGGAAGGAAGTCCGGGCCCTGGAGTGCCTCCGTGGTCGGCGTCGCAGGCATCGCCGAAATCGTCGCCGTCGGTATCGGTCTGATCGGTGTTGGCCGCTTCGGGACAGTTGTCTTCACAATCGGCAATGCCGTCGCGATCCTCATCGCCGACCGCCGTGCCGTCTCGCAAGGGGGCGAAGTCCTGCAAATACTGGCCGCTGCCAAAGATGTTCGGTGCGCCGAAGGTGCTCGAGGTGCCGTCGTTGTAGTCGGTCGAGTAGGGACGGACGAGAGCGGTCGGGCTGACCTCGAGCTTTGCCACCTCTCGGGTGTTCACCCCGTTGGGAGCAGACACGCCCTCGCCGGTGGGACCGAAGACGAGCGAGCTCGAGGCATCGTAAAGGTCGAAGGTGGTATCGATGTTGGAGACGTCGAAATCGAGTGCACTTATGTAGGTGCCCGAGGCCGTCGAGCTGGCCTGCACGTTTATCCACCAGTCTCCGGAACCGGGGTCGTAGCTGGTGTCGTCGGCGAGATCCTCGGCAACGGTTATGATGGTTCCGGCGTCGAGATCAGACCACAGCAGGTCCTGGGAAAACGTGAGCGTCACGGCCAGTGGCGCCTCGCCGTCATTGATGGCGACCTGATAGCCGCGTATGTCGAAGGCGTCGGCGATCACGACGAGCTCGAACCAATCGCCGCCGTTGCCCAAGACACGCCCGAAGAAGGTGTCGGCCTTCTGACCACCGTCGTCATCCAGAACGGCATCCCCGCCATTGAGGAAGATGGTCGGCGCCACACCGTTGTACTCGTTGAGAATCAGAGGGGCAGCCCGGGAGACAGTCGGAAGCACCACCAAGGCGGCCCCCAACACCATTACACAAAAGAAAATCGATCGCTGTAACATTACCGGCCCTTTTTACGAGGTGGGATTCCCCCGAGTGTAGCTATCGGGATACCCCGTGGCAAGGCTCTATTCCCCGACGATCTTCCGCTGATGGTCTTCTCAGCATCGCTGCTACGGGCAGCTATCGTTGTCGGACCCGTCATCGAAGAGATCGCAATCGTCGTAGAGAATGTCGGCCCGATCGAGGGTGCGACAAGCGCGGCAGCTCGCGCTACGTGCGAGGCACTCGACAACCTGCGCGGATGAGACACCGCCGCAACCCTGAAAGGCAACGCCTAGATCGACACCCCGGTCACCACACCGGCGATCGAAATCGACGCGGATCCTTCCCACCGTAGCATCGCAGACCTTGTCTATTCCGCCTGCAGTGTCGTCTCCCACACAGGCTATCAACCCGGCCACGTCATCTATGTTTCCGGCTTCGAGTTGCGAGCGTTTACAGCGGTTGAAGCCGCGCAGGTTCGCCTGCAGACACCGCTGCGTTTCGGTGGCGAGCGCCACCTGACAGCCGGCGGCTCGCCCATCTGCGGCCTCGGTCGTGATAGCAGCCTCGAGGTCGGTGCCGAAGAGGTCATGAAGCAAGGCGATCTGCTGATCGACGGCGGCGTCCCTCACGCCGGCCGCACTGCTGGCACCGAAGAGCGGGAACTCGGCCGTACCATCGATGTCAGTCCCGCTACACCTGCGCATGAAGGCACGCTCGACTCTGGCC
>PIVZ01001257.1 GCA_003354045.1 bacterium | reverse complement strand
GGGCTTGCCCATGCCACCCGTGGGGACGCCTCAGACGTTTCCTTCAATTCACGGCGTTGCCCTACAGGGTCGGAATCGTCATGGCAACCGGATCCGTGGATGGCGTGCCGCATTTGCGGCACTTATCCACGGCTACTGTCTTTGCAGGCCTTCGGCCTGTCATCCGGGTGTTGAGATAGCCTCCAGACTAACGGAGGCTACGAAGTGGCTCCGGGTTTTTGGGCCGAATACTCGCTGAAGATGCCCTGCCCGATGCGGCGCTCGACCTGGTCGAAGCGTGCCTGGCGCATCGCCGCCATGATCGTATCCGGCGGCACGCATTCATCGATGGTATCCCAGAAGTAGGCCATCAGCGTTTGAGCGTCACGGCTTCCAGTGCTCAGGCGGGTGAAGGCCGGCACGACCTTGCCGAGGTAGAGTTGGAGCAGGCGATGGCCGATCTTCGACCTCGGCGGCGTGACCTCGAGTACGAGCAGCACACCACCCGGATTGAGCACGCGCATGAACTCGGAGAAGGTCGAGTGCAAATCCGACACGTGTCGCAGGGCGTAGCCCATGCTCACCAGGTCGAAGCTCTCATTGGCAATCGGAAGGCGCTCGGCCACACCGCGAATCGGGCTGCACGCCTTGCGCCGCACCGCTTCGCTCAGCATGCCGATGCTCGGGTCGACTCCGACGACGCAACCCGTCTCGCCCACGATCTCCCTGGCGTTGGCGCCCAACACGCCCGTGCCACAACCGACATCGAGGACGCTCGCCCCCTCCTTCAGCCCGG
>PIVZ01000069.1 GCA_003354045.1 bacterium | reverse complement strand
ACTTCATCGATGAAGACGAGCTCGGTGCGGCGGTCTGTGTGGTCGTCGGCGGCACCACCGTCGTCGATCTGTGGGGCGGATTCATCGACAGTGAGGCCACCAAGCCGTGGCGGTGCGATACGCTCGTCAATGCGTTCTCGACGGGTAAGGGAGTGTTGGCGATTCTGGCGCTTACCTGCGTGGAAGCCGGCGAGGTCGATCTGGATGCCACTGTAGATTCGCTGTGGCCCGCATTCGCGGCGGCCGGCAAGGAGAACCTCACGATCCGGTCGCTGCTCGCCCACCGCGCGGGCCTGCCTGCCGTTCGCGAGCCCCTGCCGGCCGAGGCGATGTACGACTGGGACCTGATGTGCAGCGCCCTGGCCCAGCAGCAACCGTTTTGGGAGCCGGATCGCGACCATGGCTATCACGTCAATACGCTCGGCTATCTGGTCGGAGAGGTTCTACGCCTGGCGACCGGCAAGCCGGTGGGCGAGCTGCTACGCGAGAGAGTGTCAGGCCCGGCCGCCGCCGAATACTACTGGGGACTTCCGCGACGTCTGCATGCGCAGGTCTCCCCGACGTTCTTTCCGACCGACGAGGCTCTCACGCCGGAGCAGTGGGAGTCGTTCTTCCCAGCGACCGCAGACGCCGAACACGACACGATGATCCGACACGCCTACGGCAACCCGAGGGGGATCAGCGGGGCGGGCTATGTAAATACGACCGAGTGGCGCGATGCCGCCATCCCTTCTACCAACGGACATTGCGATGCCCGCGCCTTGGCCGCGATCTACCGTTTCTATCTTGCAGGCGGTGTGGGCCGCATGAGCTGGGTGGGACCTGAGCTTCGGGCGGAGGCGACGAAGACTCATTCCGATGGCGAGGATCGCGTGCTCGGGCGACCTTCTCGTTTTGGGCTCGGTTTTCAGCTTCCACACAGCGGCCGCTCGTTCGGCCCGAACCCTGCGGCGTTCGGACACTTCGGCCACGGCGGTTCGCTAGGGCTGGCCGATCCCGATGCTGGACTCGCTTTCGGCTACGTGCTCAACCGGCCGGGCGCGCGCTTCCACACACCGCGAACGCGCCGGCTGATCGAAGCGGTCTACGATAGCCTTTAGCTGCGCCGAGGCCGTCTTCGATGGCATTGTCCCGGCTGTCGAAAGCCGCGACTTGACCCCCTCGAAGTCCCGAAGTCGAAAGCCGCGACTTGACCCCTCGTTCGGCGACCCCTCGTTCGGCTAGCGCTTGACCAGTTGCGTGACGTCGCGCACGGCGCCGTGGGCGGCGCTGGTCGCCATCATCGCGTAGGCCTGCAGGGCCTGGGAAACTTTGCGCTTGCGCTCCGGTTTCCAGGCGGCCTCGCCCTTTGCCTCCATGGCCTCACGCCGGCGCCCGATCTCCCCGTCATCGACCGCCAGCTCGATCTTCCGATTCGGAATGTCGATGCGGATCGTGTCGCCTTCCTCCACCAGACCGATGCTGCCTCCCTCGGCCGCCTCCGGCGAGACATGCCCCATACTCAGGCCGGTGGTGCCGCCGCTGAAGCGGCCGTCGGTGATCAACGCGCAGACCTTGCCGAGTCCCTTGCCCTTGAGGAACGAGGTCGGGTAGAGCATCTCCTGCATGCCTGGCCCGCCCTTTGGGCCTTCGTAGACGATTACGATCACGTCGCCTGCCTTTAGCTGATCGCTGAGGATGGCCTGGCAGGCGTTCTCCTGTGAATGGAAGACGCGCGCCGGACCTTCGAACGTAAGGATAGACTCGTCCACGCCGGCGGTCTTCACGATGCAGCCGTCCTCGGCCAGATTGCCGTAAAGAATTGCGAGTCCGCCATCGGCGCTGTAGGCGTGCTCGAGGTCGCGGATGCAGCCGTTCTCGCGGTCTTCGTCCGCCGTCTCGAAAAACTTATCCTGCGAAAAGCCGACATTGGTGGCAACGCCACCCGGTGCCGAGAGCGCCCGCCTCTTGGTTGCATCGCTAACATTAGCGCCGCGCAGATCGTTCTCGCCGATCCCCTCACCAAGCGTCTTCGCATGGACAGTCCCCACGCTGCGATTGATGAGGCCCTTGCGGTCGAGCTCGCCGAGGATGCTGAAAATGCCGCCGGCACGGTTGACGTCCTCCACGTGATAGTCCGAGGATGGCGCCACCTTGCAGATGTTGGGAACCTTGCGGCTCAGGCGGTCGATGTCCTTCATGGTGAAATCGACGCCGGCCTCTCGGGCGATAGCCAGCAGGTGAAGCACGGTATTGGTCGAGCCGCCCATGGCGATGTCGAGCGTCATTGCGTTCTCGAAGGCCTCGAAGGTGGCTATGCTGCGCGGCAAAACGCTCTCGTCGCCATCGACGTAGTGCCGGGCGGCCATCTCGACGATTCGATGCGCCGCCTGTTCGAAAAGCTCCCAGCGCATGGCATGCGTCGCGAGCACCGTGCCGTTACCGGGCAGCGCCATGCCGAGCGCCTCGTTCAGGCAGTTCATACTGTTGGCAGTGAACATCCCCGAGCAAGAGCCGCAGGTCGGGCAGGCCGAGCGCTCCATGATCTCCAGAGTGTCGTCACTAACGCTGTCGTCGCTGGCGGCGACCATCGGGTCGATCAAGTCGAGCTTCGCTTTTAGCGGATTGCCTTCGCGGTCGTGGGTGCCCTCGGCGGTACCGGCTTCCATGGGGCCGCCCGAGACGAAGATCGTCGGGATGTTGAGCCGCATGGCGGCCATCTGCATACCGGGCGTGATCTTGTCGCAGTTGGAGATACAAAGGATCGCATCGGCGACGTGCGCCTCGACCATGTACTCCACACTGTCGGCAATCAGATCGCGGCTCGGCAGCGAGTAGAGCATGCCGCCGTGTCCCATGGCGATGCCGTCGTCGATGGCGATGGTGTTGAACTCCACACCGTAGCCGCCGGCCGCGTCGATGATCTTCTTTACCTGTTGCCCGACGTCGTGAAGATGCACGTGGCCGGGCACGAACTGAGTGAAGCTGTTGGCGATGGCGATGATCGGCTTCTCGAAGTCGGCATCGCCCATGCCGGTCGCGCGCCAAAGCGAGCGTGCACCGGCCATGTCACGCCCGTGGGTGGTGGTCCTGCTGCGATACTTCTTCATGGCGGGCATTCTACGCCGCGCCGTGAAAAAGCCAATGGCAAGCTCGACGCGCCGCGGCTCAGCCTCCGGGCTTGCTGGCCGCCTCCTTCTGGCGGCGTTCCTCGGCCGCGATGCGGTCCGTCAGGTAAAGCGTGGCGAACTCGTGCACTGTCGCCGGCGGATCCTCGGTCTGCTCGGTGCGCTCGAGCCACAGCGCCTCGACCGGGCAGGTATAGACGCACACGCCGCAGCCGATACAGTTATCGTCATCGACGACCGAGATCTTACCGAAGCGGTTGTCGGCAGTGTCGGATTCCTGGAGCGTTTGCGCATCCATCGGGCAGCGCTTCACGCACAGGCCGCACGCCTTGCACTTCTCCGCGTCGCCCTTGGCTCGGTAATTGGCCGGCGAGAAGCCCGTCGGGTGCTTGAGGACGTGGAACTCCTCGAGGAACAAACAGCAGCACTTGCAGCAGTTGCAGATGGTATCGACACCCTCCTGCCAGTTGGAGATCCCGTGCACCAGGCCGGACTTTGCCGAAAGCTGGAGGATTTCCAGCGTCTCCTCGCGTGTGATCTGGCGGCCGAGACCGTTCTCGACGGTGTAGCGGCCGAGCTCGTCGAAATGCAGGCAGACCTCGTCGGGATGCTCACAGTCGGGGTGGGCCGGATCGAGGTTCTTACGGTGCTTGCACGGGCAGGTCGAGACCGCGTAGTACTCCCGCGAATCGACGACCTTGACTACGTCTTCGTACGGCAAGACCTGGCGCATGTCTGGGATGGTCTCGTTTATGGGCAGCGCGCGCAGGCCCTTGTGGTGCACGTCGGCCCAGTCGTCCCAGAAGCCGTTGTAGTAGTAGTTGTTTACGAGCGGGGCCAGGGCCTTCGTGGTGTCATCGGTGCTGCCGGCCCAAAACGAGCTGCGCACGAGAATGAAGAGGGCGTCATTCAGCTTGTAGCGAAGCCCCTCTTCGTCCTCGAGGCGGAAGACGACGCCGGTCTTTGCAAGTTCGTCCAGACGCGGCCCGAGCTCGGCCGGGTCCATCTGCTTGAGTTCCGCGAGCTCCTCGAGCTTCATCGTTGATGGGGGCACGCCGGTCAGTAGCTCAGCGGCCTCTGGCGTGAAGCGCGTCTTCACTATCGGTAACAGCTCCTCGGTCTCCGGCATCGGCCAGGTGTTCTTGAACCAGTCCAAGAAATTCGCGTAGATTGCTTCCTCGGTCATTGCTTTTCTCCCTGTCGGGTCATCCCTTCTAAACGTTTCTTCGAGTCGATTATGGTGAAAGCCTCAGCCCGCGCTTTGCCGGCAAACAGGCGTATAGTCCTTCGGATACTCATCCCTGATGAATGCGCATCAGCATGTCCCTGAGCGTGGTTCCTTCGTTGGCGTCGAATCCTGCCAGCAACTCGTTGTTGGCCTCGAGTATGGTGTCGTGGATGCCGGCGGCCGCCTTCTTGCCCTTCTTGGTCAGGCATACGAGGATGGCTCGCCGGTCGTCGGGGTTGGACTTGCGCTCGAGTAGCTCCATGGCCTCGAGGCGGTCGAGGATGCCGGTCAAAGTGGCGCTGTCGAGCTTGGTGCGCCCTCCGAGCTGGCGTGAGGTGACGTCGTCTTTCTCGGCGAGGAAATTGAGAACCACGCCCTGAACGGCGGTTACACCAAACGGCGCGACCTTCTCTGTGAGAAAACGCCCAGCGGCCTGGTTGGCCTTGTTAAGCTGGTAGAAAATGCACTCTTCGATCTTCATGCCCGTAGCTGTGGGTGTGGGCAGAGGAAAGCTAGCACCCAAGTAACTCGTACACAAGCAAAACGGGGCGGGTCCCCGAGAGGCCAAAAAGGCTTATGGAACGGCTGGTTAGGCCGTCTCGGCCGATTGGTCAGGGACGGACGACGTGCCAGTACTCGGCGCGCTTGTCGCTCAGGCGGCCGGAGCGCGTCTTCATCTTTATCAGCTCGGTATCGACGGGTCGGATGTCAGGCTCGACGCTTGGTGCGTGCTCGGCGCTTCGACCAAGCGGTAGCGCGGTCAGTACCAGGAGTAGCAAGGCGACCGCCATCGTTACCTTGAACGCGGCCACTCGCCAGGCGGGCGCCGCGGCCGCATGTTCACCCACGAGGCAGCGGTTGCAGTGCAGGCAGTCCACATCGGGTACGCCGCGCACGCCGAGGTCGCAGGCCGAATAGTTCTTTTCCGGTAGGAAGCGCCTAAGGGGGGCTACCTTGTTTAGTAGATTGAGAAACGCTCCCGCCGGGCACAGGTAGCGGCAGCCGAAGCGGACCGTTACCAGGCTGCCGGCGACCACCACCGCGAGAAGCAACACCCCGAGGCCGGTGCGCCGCGTCGCCCACACCTCGCGCAGGAGATCGGCGCCCAGCACTGTATCGCTGCCGAGACCGAGAGTAGCGCACACGAGCACTGAGAGGACTACATACTTGATGAAGCGGGCGTTGCGGTCGATGTGCGCCGGCAAGCGTTGCGCTAGACCGGCATGCCCGAGCAGCTCCTGGATCGCTCCGGCCGGGCACAGGTAGCCGCAGTAGATAGGGCCGACGAGGGCGGAGAGGAGAACCGGCAATGCCAGCAACCCTGTGAAGGCGAGTACATCGAGATCGGGCTCCACACGAAGCCAGGCCAGCACCTGCACGGTCGAGAACTGTACGCCGAGCCACAGACCGCCAACGGCCGCATGGAAGAGCAGCCAGGCGCGGCGCAGCCACAGTCCACCGTAGAAGAAGACGGGGAGCACAAGTAGCAGGGAGCCCAGCAGATAGAGATAGCGCGGGTCGGACAAGTCCTTGCCACGTTCGGCGCCAGCATACGGGCTGGCGAAAACCGGCTCGGCCAGGTGGCGGCCGCTTGCCTCGAGCGCCTCGGTTATCGCGCGCGAGGTTACGGTAGCACCGGTGATGGCATCAATTGTCTGCGCCTCGCCGGTTGCCGCTGCGGCGTCCTGCGCACTCACGTCTGGCGTTTGCGTACTTGCATCCGGCGCGCGTTCACTCGGGCCCGGCGTACGCACACCTATACCCGGCGTGGGCGCCCGTACCGTAAACGGGCGGAGAAGGCTCTTGCCTTCGAGTGCGGCGAAGAACTCATCGGCCGTCTCTACGTAGCTAGGCGTCTCGCGGTGTTCGAGGAAGCTCACGTGTGTGATTCGCCCTTCTCCGTCAGATGCGATGAGAAGTTTGATCGGCCCGCCGTAGCCTTGAACCCGCGGCGCCGCCGCACGGCTGGCCAGGCCTACTGGTCCTGTTTCGGTATTCTCGGCTCTGTAGTGAACGACCGGATCGGCCAACTCGTGCCACGGCGGAGAGAGCCCGGCATCTGCGAGCTGCTGTGCTTCGAGATGAATGCGGGGGCCGAGAAGGACGCGGGTGACCATCAAATGTCCGGCCACGGCTGCGGCCGTTACCGAGACGAGCACAGCAATCGTTCGCCGGAAGGGAAAGCTCTCGTAAGCGGCGGCACGCCTGAGCCGGAGTTCGACGCGCTCGCCGAGCAGGCGCCGCTCGCGGACCTCGGCCAACAGCAAAGCCCCCGCGCCGAAGCCCGCGAGCCCGGTCACGATCCATGCGGCATGCGCCAGGCCGAGGATTGGGATGCCGAGCACGCCGAGAGTCAAGGCGCAGGCCGCACCGCCGAGATGATCGGCGGCCTCGATGCCACGGCCGGCGCGCGCCCCGAGTATTCCGGCGGCGGCCAGCAAAGCCTCGGCCACTGGAACCAGGGCGCCGCTGAGTATGCCGGCAATCGCGAAAGCGGCGGCGCCGGCCGCCCGCGAAGGCAACGCGGCCGAGCCGGCCGTGGCAATGACCGCGGCAACCGCGGCAAGGATGGCAAGGGCGAGCAAGCCGACGAGAGTGGGTTTGCTTGTCTGGCAGGCCCGGCGGCCGAGGAATCCGCCAACGGCTAGCCCGCCCATCCACAGGCCGAACAGCCAGCCCACTTCCAGATAGAGCGTGCCGAAGCGACCCTGGTAGAGATGCAAGAGCAGCAGATCGAGCCCCATGCCGATGGCTCCGCCCGCCGCGAGAAGAGTCAGCGCTGCTGCCCCCTTCGTGTCCGATTCGTCTCTACGCACCAATACGTTGCCGAGGGCGAAGATGGCGAGCACGAGGAGGGGCACCCACAGAGCACCGCCCGTCCACCGTAGCGCCTCGAGGAGGCGAGCCAGGTCGCCGCTTTCCTGCTCGGCGCGAACCAGCAGGTTATTGAACAGGGCTAGTGGGCGATCGAGGTCCGAGGGGCTTACACGCTCGTCCGCTAACAACGAGGCCACCAGCGAGTCGGCCTGCGCGACTCGGTCTTCTTCGAGCAGGCTGGCGAAACCTTCTCTCTGCAACCGCCGAGAGCTCGGGCTCATGTGGAGGTAGTTTGCGGCGAGCTTTGCGGAGTCGAGGTCTATCGGTAGGTCGCTGCGGCGCGCGAGGAGGAGACCGTCGTCGCCGGGGACCAGACGCACTCGCGCGAGCGTCTCGGCGAGCCCCTTGACCACCGTGCCGACGGCAAGGCGCAGGCGCGGGCCCACGTAGTTCTCTGCGCTTCGCACGGGGACAGCTAGAAACCCGTCTTCGGCGAGAAGGCCGGCTATAGTCTCGAGCGTCTCGCGGGCAAGGAAGCGGTCGTCGCTGCGGCGAAGCGGCGTGTCCACCATCAGCCAGATCGCGTCGAAGGGGCCATGCTCGGCCAACTTGCCGGCATGTCTGATCGGATCGCCGACCATCACTTCGAGCCGCTCGTCGGTCGCCAGAGCGGGAACGTGGCGCAGCGCAAAGTCACGAAGGCCGGGGTCGGCCACGAGCCAGACGATCTCTTCCAGTGCTTCAAGCTCGAGAAGACCGGGCACGATATCGACGGCCTCGCCGCCGATCACGAGAAGGCGACGCGGAGCACCGGTGAACGCGGCCATCACTCCGGCGGCGCGCTCGACGCGCGGCGCATCGGGGAACGCGGCCACGATGCGTCCATCAACCAGGATGATGCTCTGCCGATTCAAACGCGCGAGCATCAGTGATGCTGCCGGCGTTTCGCTGTAGTCGAGGAGCGCCGCCCCGGGCAGCACGGTGCGCAGATGCCGGGTCCGGAGCACGTGCCCGAGGCGCGGGCCGAGGTAGACCGCCGCGGTCAAGACAACGACGGTGGCAGCAATCGCCGCGAGGCGGCGCTGCCTCCCGATCAAGCCGGCGCTTCCTGCGATGCCCACCGCCATGCAACCGAGCACCAAAGTGGCCGGATCCACACCCGCAAACAGCGCGGCCGTTGCGCCTGCGCCGCCGAGCAACGAGCCGAAAGCCTCGGCGATGTATATGCCGGTTACGCTGCCGCCAACCTCACGGGCGCGTGCGGCCAACGCCGGTACCAACGCACCGGTCGTGAGAGAAACGGGCACCGCCACAGGGACGCTCCACAGCAGAAGGAGCGTGAGCGGAAAGGGTTCGTAGGCCGGAATGCCGGAAAGGTCGCGCGCGGTCCGCGCGAGAACCACAGCAACGAGCGGAAGCGCACCCTGAACCAGCAGAAGCGGAACCACCAGCCGGGCGGCACGCGTCTCGAAGCGCCGCGTGGCAAGCGCGCCCGCGACAATGCCCAGCAGCCACAGACCGAGAAACGCACCAAGGGCGATCTCGTTGCCACCATAGAGCAGCAACTCCTCGCGAATCAGCAGGCTCTGCGCCAACAGCGCCTGGACACCGGCCGCAACCGCCGCCACCGCGACGAGACTTCGCTGCTTACCTTCCACCGCAGGCTCAGCCTAGCTGGCGTGGCTCGCCACGCAATCGGTGCCGACGGACCTGTAGCGTCGCCGCACTCCGTTCCCAAGAAAGGTTCTGCATGACGAGGCCGACAGCGACGAGCCAGGCGACCCAAGAACGGCCGCCAGAATAGCGCGCCAATCGATTAAAGACGCGTCATCGGCGCTCAATGCCAGCGGCCGATCAGTCCAACGCGCAGAGGTCCCAGCTAGTGCCGGGGAAGCCCGAGGTGATATCGTAGCTGGTATTGCAGGTGGTGTTGGTAACAATCGGTGCTTGCGTTGTCGAGATGTCAGCGCAGGTTTGAACCACACCGCAGTCAAGGTGTGTGCCATTGCCGGTCAATGTTGAGTCCTTCACCACAACTTTAACCTTCTCGAGCGGATGAGACATATTGACGCCGTCGAGGCCGTTGTCGGTGATCACGCTGCCGGACTTAATCAACAGCGGCACCGGGACGTTGATTCCTTCCTCGCCGTTGCCGGTGATGGTGGTGTTCTGGACAACAACCTTTCTTGGACCATCAGTGGGATCGAAGATACCCTTGCCTCCATTCCCGCTGATGTCACTGTCTTTCACGCGAATCGATCTCGCAGCAAACGCCTCTATTCCTGAGCCAGCGTTGCCTGTAATCGCGCCGTTGGTAACCCTGACACGCTCGCCTGAGACCCCGACCCCCGTGCCGCCAGAGACGGTGCTGTCGATTACGACAACGCGACCGGACACTCCTGACGTCATGAGAGCGTGGCCAGCATTGATCAGTTGCGAATCCTTCACGCGGACCTTGCTCGCGATCACGCCATAGTCGATGGCGTTCGTGATCGTCGAATTGTCCACTCTGACGGAGTCCGATAGCGCAACGCCGCGGTCGACGTTCGATATCGTGGAATCTACGATCTTCACTCGCTTCCCCACCTGGACTCCGGTGGCCACACCACCCCCGTCGATCACGAGACCCTCCACGGTGATCCCGACGCGAGCGCCAAAGGCCGGACCACTGATGGCGGCAATCGCGGCCGATTCCACCATTCCACCCGGCGGATCGGAAACCACGCGGCAGCTTCGACTGCACCGCACGGCGACAACGGCGCCTGCGCTGCCGCCGGTCAGCGTAAAGCCGCGCAGATCGAGCTTACCGCCATCCAGCGTAACGGCATCGCCAGCAAACGCCGAGCAGTCGAGGTCGCTCGACAAAAACGCGTTATCGGAGAACACCTGCCCACAGGTGTTTACCTCGGTTTCCGCCCACGTCGTGATCGGCGCGAGCAAAGCTACAAGGACGGCCGAGATCAGTGCTATTCGAGGCAGACGAACGGGCTTAGGACAGATCAGGCGGAGATGTCGGGGGGGGGGGCCGGGCTGGTCATGACGCAACAGTATGTCCTCACTGACTGGCGTGCAACGGCCAAACTGGGCGAGGTAGGTGACCTAGATCACATATTGGCCGACTTGTTCTCAGAGGATCTCAACGCCTTGATCGGCGGCCTGAATGACCGGAACTCCAGGGTCCAGGCAGCCTAGCCGTTGTCCACTGGCCGGCGGCTGGGCTCCGTCCCGATGAAGTCGTCCGGGTCCGTCTACACTCCGCGGTGCAGAGCGGATGCGCTAACCGGTCAGCACGCTACTCGTCCCTGGTGCGAATAGGCTTCGATTCGCTCTCGTTCTCGCGGGTCCAGCCACCTCCTTGGACATAATAACATATTTATGCTTTAGTGCCTCCGATGCGTACCACGGTAGAGCTTCCCGACGAGTTGCTTCGCGAGGCCAAGGCTGTTGCGGCCAGGCGCGGGGTCCCCTTGAAGTCGTTGATTGCGAAGGCGTTGGATAATGAGATCCACACACCGGCGGCGACTTCCTCACGAAACGTCAGATCCCCTCTAGTGCGCTCCAAGCGTCGAAAGAAGCTCGACATTACGAGCACCGAGATTGAGGAGATTCTTGCGGGATCTTCCTGACATCAACGTCTGGCTGGCGCTCGCCTACGAGGGCCATCTGCATCACGAGTCCGCCCAAAGGTGGTTCGAAGATACCGGCGCGCGCGGGTCGGTCTTCTCGCGCGTCACGCAAATGGGCCTTCTCAGGCTGCTCACCAACCGAGCCGTGATGAGAGAAGACGTGCTCGGTCAGACTGCTGCCTGGAGGGTCTACGACCAGCTCAGTGCCGATGAGCGCGTATATTTCTTGGCTGAACCGCCCGACCTCGAGAGAATGTGGCGCCGCCTGAGTCGATCGAAAGAACCACGAACTGCCAGATGGACCGATGCCTACCTCGCGGCGTTTGCCGTCCAAGCAGAGCTACGCCTCGTATCCTTCGATCGAGGCTTCGAGCGTCTCAAGGAAACGGAGAGCCTGCTACTCCGTTGAATCCCGCTCTGTGCGCGAGCGCCCCGCAACCACTCAGGGCGCTGCGTGGATCAGTCTTTTAATTCCAACGCGGCCGCGCCGTCGAGCAACGAGCCGAAAGCCTCGGCGATGTATATGCCGGTTACGCTGCCGCCAACCTCACGGGCGTGTGCCGCAAGCGCCGGTACCAACGCACCGGTCGTGAGAGAAACGGACACCCGTGCTGGCCGGTTGCCTTGTCCGGCCCCAAGACACGCGTGACCGGGTCATTTGGCGGAGTCGTCCTGGGCTGCCTATACTCCGCCGCGCAGAGCGAATGTACTAACCGGCCGGCACGGCCTGTTTCCCGAGCCCGACGGGATATCGATGACCCACAGCCTACGCGCTCAGCAATCGCCGCTGCAGGAGTTGCTGCATGTCACGACGACCGTCGACTATCACCAGAACGTAGACCTTCTTGTTCTTCACTCTGTAGATGATGCGGTAGGGTTTGAAGAAAATCTCACGATACTCCCGAATCCCGAGCGCAAGGAGTTCTCTTGGGTAGGCCCCGCGCTGTGGAGATTGCGACAGGCCGGCGAAGGCCTTCTCGATTCGATCAAGGACGCGTGTCGCCTTCCCGGGCGCATCATGCAGCGCGATGTAGTCGTAGATGTCGCTAAGGTCACGTGCCGCGGCGTCGGTCAACAAGACCGGGAACGACATCAACGGGCCTCGCGTCGCTCACGTAAACGTTTGATCACTTTGGAGGCGGGCTGGACCTTACCGTCCTCTATCTGGCGGTTACCGAGTGCCAGGATCTTCAGGAGAGCCATCGTTTCCTGTGTTTGCTCGTAGGTCTCGATGTCCTGCAGAACTACTTTGGCTTCGCCGTTTTGGGTGATTATCAGCGGCTCGCGCACCTTGCCCAAGTTTCTCACGATTTCGGCGGCGTGGGCCTTGAGATAGCTGATCGGCTTGATTTGACTGGAGAGCTTCACGGGTTACCTTCCTTGCTCATGTAGACTAAATATAGTCCATAAACGGGTCCGTTGCCAACATCGCCGGACGTGCGGTCACCGGTCGAGTCTACCTGTCCCCTTATTAGATGAGCCGTTATTCGATGAGCCGGGGCTCGCCGAAGACCTGGGCTTCGAAGACGTCGAAGGTTGCGCGTTCCGTGCGCCATATGTTGTGGGGAAGGCCGGCTTTGCGCGCGAGGCGGGTGAGAGTCATGGCGCGGTCCCAGCCCATGTCGCGTGCTACCTGGGGCAGGTATACCGCGCGGCGGCCGAGCGCGCTCAGCACGACGCCGTGGCGTCCGACCTCGAAGGCCTCCGGTCCGGGAACGCGCTCAGGATGTGTGAGGATACTTATCTCGACCTCGAGGTAGTCGAGCTCGTCGGCGCTCACGGGAGGGAAGCGACGGTCTTTCACGGCGGCCGCTATCGCGTTGTCGCGGATGTCTTGCCAGAGCGGTTGGACGGGAAATATGTGGCCGATGCAACCGCGCAAGACGCCGCTCTTGTTGAGAGTGACGAAGGTGCCGTAGGTGTCGCTCCAGGGGCCGGCCGCCGGTACGCCGAGATCTTCGAAGGCCGGCACGTGGCCGCTCTCCAGATATTCTTCCAGGGTCGTGCGCGCCATGCGTAGCGCGATTGCCTGGCCCTCTTCGCCAAGTACGCGCGGGCCCTGCTCGTGGCCGTGAGTTGCGTCGGCTTGCGACCAGCCGCCGGTGCGCCGGTAGAGGGCGCTCATGTAGGTGACCGAGCTCGCGTAGTCGCCGGTCATGCGACCGCTGGTGTCGTTGGCGGCTACCGTTCCCTCTGCTTCATCGGGCAGCAGCGCGAGGAGGAGACGGATCGGCTCGCGGCCGCAGATGGTGTCGCGCGTCTTGGCAATATGGCCATCGAAGCCGTCAAGACTGCGTGCGATCATCGGCTCCACCGCCTGCCGCAAGAGCTCGTCGAGGCGGTTGGGCACGTCGTCCTTGAAGGGGAGGTAGCGGTAGCGCTCGCCGTAGTGGGTGAAATCGCTACTGGCTATGACGACGTCTCCCGGGCGCATGATCGCGCGGATCTTCTCGGCGATCGCCTCGACTTCTTCGGCCTTGCCGAGGCGACCCACGACCAGCGGCAGCAGGCGCACGTCGGGCTGGATGGCGGCGATGAAGATGGCGTGCATCTCCAGGCTGTGCTGGGGATCGTGTCCGCGCGCGAGACCAGCAAAGCCATGCTGCGCGCGAAGGGT
>PIVZ01000068.1 GCA_003354045.1 bacterium | reverse complement strand
ACCTGAGCGCCTTCCGACCACGAGCAATGAGGCCGTGGGGGGCTGCCCCCAGATGCCGTGAGAATCTGAGGACCGCGGCTTAGTAGCAAAGAGATGGCGAAGGGTGTCTCTCAGAAATCAGACCAATTTGGCTCAGTTCAGTTGACGACCTACAGTAAGCGTGACGACTGACAAGTTAGGCATCACATCGACGACGCTCAGTGGAGTTAGCGCCAATGCCCGAAGAAGACAAAGATTACATTGCAGACGTGATCGAGCATCTATCGCGCGATATCATCAGTATTTCAGATAGCATGATGACATTTCGCACGAGGATTGCGTTCTTTATCTGGACGGGTCCATTTATCGTTTTGGGCTCGTACGTGATTGCAACGGGGGCAACGGTCCCGTCGCTCTTTTCTACGCCACCCAAATGGCTGTCTGCGTATCTCGCAGGCGCAGCCTACCTTCTATTGCACGTTGTTGGTGCGAAAATTGAGCGCCAGGGGCAGAACACGTGCAACAAACTCAGAAAGGCGATCATGGTGATTGCAGATGAGCGCAGCCTTAAATCCCTAAGAGAAGGAGACTACACGAACGATACGACGCGGCACTTGTCTGCTGCTTATATCGCTGTCGGTCTGCTGATGTTAACGTGCTTCCTCTCGCTCATGTATTGTGTATCTGCATGACGGGTCGATCATGCGTGCGGGCCTCATCACTACGATTGCTTAATGCGAGGCAGATTCCAGATCGCCATGTAAAGCGGATACTCACCCTTGCTGAGAAGCGAAATGCGTTTGCTCACTACAAATGGGTTGGTGCAGATATGGACGACGCAGCCGGAGAGCGCGAGCAGGAGCAGCAATTGTCTCAGCTTCTGTCTGATGTCGAGAAGACGGTCAGATACCTACAGCGGTACGAGGCTAAATACCTACTGAAGGGGATGAACCGTCGTGTTCGCGGGGCTGCTCATAGCCGGCGGGCCAGCCCTCGGGAATGACGGGGTCTAACGCAGAGCCTGAGTGAGGCTTAGAATGAAGGATGAGACGGTAGAAGCCGTTTTCAAGTGGCTGCCGCGGGTGGGTACAGTCATCGCACTCGGCGCCGCCGTTGGCGTGGGTATGTACTGGGGGCTGCTCCGAGGTATTGGGGTCTTTCTCGGCATTCAAGGTGCTCTCCTCGTTGCCGTCTCAGTGTCACCGACCGACCAGTACCCATTCAAAGAACCCGAAGCCTGGTTCACGGCAAAGTCCGGTACCCCTGCGGCCTTCACGCCGGCGCTGCTTTGGATCGGTGTGTGTGGGATTGCTGCATCCATGATTCTCGCCGCTGTTCCAGGTCCAGAGGTAGCACAGGTCGGAACGACCCCAACGCCTGTACCCGTTGCGGGAGGGAGTGGCTCAGTGTGGGCTGTATTGGTGGCTGCCGCCCTGACCGGTGCCATCGCCTACGTTGTGGATAGACGCTCGCGGCGGATGGACGTAGCTATCGCGTTCACCGGCTGGGCGGGGAAACTGTCGCTACTCATGTCCCAGATGTCGGAGGAGGTTCATGCCCTGTCTCTTATTGAAACATTGTCTGAGCAGGACCAACTTTCTTATAGCGATGAAGTCAGGCGCCGCAAGAGTTTGATTCACGCGCACGGTGACAATGCGACGGCACTTCTCAACTTCAATCCTCTCCTAACGAAGGTAGAAGTCGTGTACGGCATCCGTGGTACGGAAGCGATACAGTTCTCTCTCTATGCGCACGTAGTACACGGCGCAGTCGATGGTCTTGCCAGAGACATGGGCTGCAGGACCCTTACCTCCTCTCAGCGATTGCGTAGCTTGAATGCGAATCTGAGTAACTGGGTCACCCCGGCTCGAAATGGCTTGAGGGAGCGCTTTGTCAGGCGTGCTACTATCCCGGATATTCTCCTCTCGTTGTACGGTGACCTCATTGCCGTACTGAGGAATCCAAGAGAGCGACTCAGAGTGTAGCCTCCAGGGCTGCCGCCATGTCGAGGGCCGGGCTGGGGGAGCTTCCGTCTTGCACACGTTGTGGTTGACTCGGGGGCCGTGGTGCGTAAGCTCGAAGCGGTTGGCATGCCTCTTGTTGACGCGAGAGGGAGCTAAACGATGTGCGGTAACCGTGGCGGCGTGAGGTCGTCGCGGGCAACATCTGGCCTGACGGTCAGAAAGGAGGCACGTGACGTGTCGGATCTCGAAAAGGTCACGGAAGTGGCCAGGCTATCCAAGCGGCTAAATGATCTCACCGACCGACTGAATGCTCAGATATCCTCTGCTGAAAAACAACTAAGAGACGGCGGTGTGGGGCTGGAACTCTGGCTTCCGGAGCCGTTTACGCCGGTAGGTGACACCGACCAATGGTGGCTGGGCTGGCACAAAAGCAATGATGGGTGGGGGTTTTACGTGCGGGAGTTCGATCCCGCGGAGGTGGACCCGCACGACATTACTGCTCGGGGTCCTGACGCCCTTCTCGACTGTGGCCGAGCGATAAGGCTGGCCGCATTTCCTTGCATAGAGCCCCTGGCCGACCTTCTCGGGCGACGGCTAAGTGAAACGCTGGAACTCTTCTCTGAATTCCAAGATGATCTTCCGCCTGTCCAAGACGGTCCTCCGCCTTTCCGCAGGGCGAAAGCTGTGGACGGTGAGGTTCCTTTCTGATGGGTGGCGACAGACGTCCGGGATCTCGGCAGTCGAACCCGGAATACAATGCGTACCTTCGGTCACCGCGCTGGCGTAAACTGCGGCTGCTCGTTCGCGCAAGGGCTA
The DNA here is from genome assembly GCA_003354045.1 of bacterium. Taxonomy (GTDB): domain Bacteria; phylum Desulfobacterota; class Binatia; order UBA1149; family CAITLU01; genus PIVZ01. The sequence goes on along the minus strand of PIVZ01000068.1, from coordinate 10,642 downwards.
AAGGCCAGTGTGAGATGTGCATACGGAACGCGGGGACGGCGTGCGCGCACCTCACCTACGAGCGAGTCTTCCATGAGCTTGCCACGGATCTCGTGTGGCTCTGCCGAGATTGCCACAAGGAACTCGACGCGCGTGCTTCAGACGACCGACCGTCCGCTGTACCGCGCACCGGGCCGCCATTAGATGTCGTTCCTGACAGGCCACAGGCTGACTGACTGTTGGCGTCGAGTAGCGATCAGCCTGGCGGCGGCATCGGGCGCAACATACACGCAGCGCCCACCCAAGAATTCGCACGCCAAATTTGCTGTGCGATTACCTACGCGCCTTCTGATAACGAGCACTAAGGCCATGGGGGGCTACCCGGGGGGTTGGCTCGGCCTGCATGGCGATGGACGTGTGCGGCGGGCACCAGGGGCAGGGTCGGGCTAGTCGCCAGACCGCTCTCGCTTCACGGCTGCGATGATCGTCGCCCGGACTGACGAGGGCAGCTCGTCCCAGGCGTCGAGCAAGAGGGCCAACTCAGGGTCTGGGTGAGAGGCATCCGGAAAGTAAGTACAACGAGAAGTACAACGAGGCTCCTGGGACCGCTCCTCTCTGCTTGTTTCTTGCGGACTTACGAGATGGGGGTCGGGGGTTCGATTCCCCCCTCCACCACCAAGCCTGCCACTCGTTTCGAACTGGCAACGCCGTTCTGGAGGCTTGCCCAAGCGTCAGCAGAATCGCTGAACATACCAAATAGAGTCTAGTATACATTCGCTATGTGGGGGGTGTTGGAGCACCGCAATCTGGCCAGGCGCGCGCGACGGCTCCCTGGCGAAGTCCTTGCGCGGTATGAGAAATGGAAGGATATCGTCCGTATTTCAGGGCCATCGGCGTTGCGGGCTGTCAAGGGCTTTCACGACGAGGCGCCACGCGGGGAGTGGAGGGGCCATCGATCTTCGTGGCTTGGAGATCAGTACCGCGTGTTGTACCGAGTGGAAGCCCGAGAGGTGCTGGTTCTCGTGATTGACATCACAGCCCACGACTACCGAAGGAAGTAATCGATGGATCGCAAGGATTTTGTTCGCGCCCGCAAGTACATTGACGTGTCCGTTGGGCAGTCGTTGCGGATCATGCGTGAGTTACAGGAACTTAGCCAGAACGAACTCGCCGGCCTTACCGGGATCCCGCAGTCGACCATTTCGGCGATCGAAAACGACCGTGTGAATCTTGGACTCGAAAGAGCGAAAGTCTTGCCCAGAGCGCTACGATGCCATCCGGCCGTGATCGTCTTCCCGGGTTGGGATGTGGCGGCGGAAACCGCCGCATAGCTGCCGTCAGTGACGGTGAGCACGCCGGGTTCAACACAGCATACGCATAGGACCTATTGATAAGCGGGCGGATACTGCAGTAACTTGAGACCGTTCGCGTCTCCGTAAGCAGGCTCGGCCACTTCAGCAGGTCCATTGGGGTGCTCGGAGAAGGCATAGAGCCACGTTTGTCGCTGCGCAGCCAGACCGAACGTAAACGCCGGCACCACCATCTGCCACGTGCGGCCCGTTGCCGTGGTGTAGCTACTGGACGTGGTCGTATCCCAACCGAACTGCGTACTCACTTTGACTTCCCAGGAACCTCCGCTCCCGAGGAACTTGGCCTCACCGCCTGCTGTGAGCTCGATTCCGATCTGCCTGCTAAACGACTCGGTAGTGGTCTCTTCTAACCCTTGGTTGTACGTAACCTGCTGAGTCGAAGCTTCCGAGTAATCCAGGGCGTCTAGCCACGTGTGCCTCGAGTAAACCTCCTGACGTTTCACGCGATAGAAGGGCGAGCCATCCACGTTAAAGTCTACGAGGGCAAGGTCCTGGTTGAAGTTGTCAGTGTCGGCCGGGTTCAACACCGGAACTAGCGTGAAGGGCACTCGAATGGCGGACGCGTACTGGAGGTTCCCGGTGTAGATCTCCCCGTATTCATCAATTTTTGGCCTGGATAGACTGGCATCGCTTTGCTCCACGACCGGAATCGGCGCAAGCAGGAGTCTCGCCAGATCGTCGATGCAGCTAGGCTGCACGTAATCCGACCAGCAGCCTAACACCGGGCCGGCAGCCAGCGGAGCCAGATCGCCCGCCATGCTCGGAAGCTTCGGCTTCTCGATTTCGAACACCTCTAGCCAATGACCAAGGGAAATGAAGTCGCCGATTTCGGCCAGGATCGTGTAATCTTTATCGATACAGCGCATGTCTCCCAAGTCCGGTGCCTCATAACCTGCACCACCGAGGTCCCTATGAGCACCGTTCGTCATCACTCCGATCGCCACTGAGTCTCCCGGGCATTGGGCTGCCCACACGGAGCCATTCCACGGCTCGCAGCCGCTCCCCGCGTCTATGATCACTTCTGCATAGGAGGCGGGTTCTCTGAGAGCATCGCCGGCTGGATCCAACTCTTTCACCACGATCATCGGCTTGTCTCTCACTATGACCTCTGCCCCCACGATCCCCCCTGGAGGTCGGTCAGCCATGATGAGCGAACCCAGCGGGTACCAACCTTCTTCCACCACCGGGTGAAGGTAGAACGGACCGTGCCCGTCGCATTCATACTGGAAATGGTACCTATTCACATACTTGATGAGAAGCCCGCCTCCGATGTCCATCACCGCCGGGTCATAGACTTTGACCGTCAGCGTCTTGGAGACGTTCGTATCAGACGTGAGCGCGATGATCTCTTCGCAATGTTCCCCAACGGCATCGACGGTGATTGTGTCATCGGTAGAGTCTGAAACGATCGCGCAGCTGCCGCCTGGCCCTGGGCTGAAGCCCACCGGTTCGCCCAGGCTGTTGTAGGCCTCAACGCCGATTGTCTTGGGTGGGTCGTCGGGCTCGATCGAAACGACGGTATACTCGACGCGAAGGGTTCCGTCGCCCGTCGGCGGCGTCACGCCCACGAGGGCATCGACGATATTGTCCGTGTCGGTCGTTAGCTGATTCTTGATCGGCACCACGTCCCCCAGCGTCGGACAGTCCACGCCGCCCTTGCTCTCGATCTTCGCCCACTTGGAGCTATAGCTGGTGTTGCATTTGGCCAAACTCGGCTCGAGTCCCTGAATCAGCCCCTTGCCCTCCTCCTTCAATCTGCACCTTGCATACTTGCCCGCCTCCTTCATCTTGGCCGCCGCACACTTGTCGGCCATGTCTACTGCATAGGCACTTGTGCCCGCTCCGAGTGAAAACAGGAACACTGCTATCGACGCAAAGAAATGCATGGTTTACACCTCCCAGGTGTTGTGGTGAGCAGAGGAGAGAACCGCCACTCTGAAGCACGCAGAGCAGAGAAACTGAGGCATGCGAGGGACCCCCGTTGCTAAAACACGTATAATGGAGCCCGGCGCGATTAGCCGATCGCCGTGGCAAACACCGCGCTCCTTACACCGTTGCGTTCTGTTAGCATACAGGCCCCAGTTAATGCAACGGCCGCCGCGTATGGTGCCAATATTCGGCCGAACGCTACGCAGCCTTCCTATAATAGTAGTTTAGGACGCCGCCGAGCCGTTGCCGATGGGTGGACTCATGAGGCACGCGAGCCGGGGGGCTGGGAAGCAGAAGCGAGCACCGGCATCTATCGCTGCGCGTCGGATTTGCGGGAGGTTCCTTGCCAAGAACCTTGCAGTCGTGCGATAAGTACGTCTTCAACGGGGTGTTTTTTCACGTAACGTGCCCTCGGCGCAGCATTCTTGAGCCATTGATACGGCATGGCCAGCCGAGTGCTGTTGCCGCTACGCGGGCTGTTACGGTCGCCAGAATGGAGGGTTTCCTAATGAGAGGGTGCAGAAGTTGGATCAACGTAAGGTCGGGTGAATCGCTGCAGGGTCCGGGATCGGATCCCGGCAAGCGCCGCGGCTCGACATCCACGGTGAGAACGTTTGTCGCGAACGGTGTAGCGGCGAGTAGGCGTCTTGCGCGTTTGGCAGCGGCCGTCACGGCGGTCGTCTTGATGGTGCTGGCCGGCGGGGCGACGATCTCGCTCGCGGCGCCCGGCGACCTCGACACGACGTTCGCTCCCCCCGAGAACGACGGCATCGTGCTGACGGATGCGGGGACGGGGAACGACGACTACGGCCGGGCTATTGTACGTCAGCCCGACGGCAAACTGGTAGCCGCCGGTCGCCGGCCTGCGGGGGGGCGTTGGGACTTCGTGGTTACGCGCTACCTGTCCGACGGAAGCCTGGACACCAGCTTCGGCGGGGGGGACGGCATTCAGACGACGAATGTCGGCGGCGACGACGACTTTGCCGAAGACATGGCGCTGCAGTCCAACGGCAAGATCGTCGTGGTCGGCCGCGCTTATCACGTGGTCACCAAGTACGACTTCGCAGTAGCGCGATACAACGCCGATGGCACCCTGGATACCAGCTTCGGCGGGGGGGACGGCAAGCTGACGACCGACGTCGGGGCGGAATCCCGCGACGACTTCGCGTACGCAGTGGCGCTGCAAACGATCGCCGCGGAACAGAAGATCGTGGTCGTCGGTTACGTCTCCGTCTCGGGAGGAGTCAACTGGGAGCTGGCCATCGTTCGATACAACGCCGACGGCACCTTGGACACCGGCTTCGGCGGGGGCGACGGCATCGTGATAACGCACTTCAGCGAGGGCTACATCAGAGATTCGGGGCACGCCGTCGCCATCGACGAAGCCAACCGAATCGTGGTGGGAGGCTTCGGGGGGTCGCCCAGCCAGCTCGCCGTCGCGCGCTTTGATGCCAACGGCGACCCGGATCCCACCTTCGGCGGGGGGGACGGCGTAGTGATGTCACAGGTGGTCGCTGGCCCCGACGAGGTCAATGCCCTCGCACTGCAGGCGGACGGGAAGATCGTGGTTGCGGGATATGGCACCGGCGCGACTACGAATCAGGACTTCGCCCTGGCCCGCTTCGAGGCCAACGGAACTGTCGATACGAGCTTCGGGACGAACGGCATTGTGACGCACGCGTGGGGTCGTACGCAGGTGGCCGAGGGTGTGCTGGTACAGCCCGACGGCAAGATCGTCGCGGTGGGAAGATACAATACGTCCTCTACCGGCGACGATATCTTGGTGGCGAGATACAACGCCGATGGAAGCTTCGATACGAGCTTTTCGGATCCGAACGGCTGGTTGAGGACGGACGTCAGCGGCGTCGGCTCTTCGGGTCACGACCACGGGTTCGGAGTTCTGCTGCAGGAAGAAGACGCCAAGCTCGTGGTCGTGGGCAACGCGATCGTCGGCGCACGTTACGACATCGCCGTGCTGCGTTACGAGGGATCGGTCTGTGGCAACACCAACCTCGAAGATCCACCGGAGCAATGTGACGACGGCGACACCGACAACAACGACGTGTGTCCGGATACATGCGAGGACGCGAGCTGCGGTGACGGCTTCATCTGCAGCGATCTCGCCTGCACCTCCGGCCCCGGCGGAGGGGGCGAGGAGTGCGACGACGGAGCCGGCAACGACGATGTGACCCCGGATGCCTGCCGCACCGACTGCGGGCTTCCCTGGTGCGGCGACGCCGTGCTTGACTCCCTCGAGGAGTGCGACGACGGTGGAAGCAACAGCAATGCGACCGCGAATGCCTGCCGTACCGACTGTACCGAGCCGATCTGCGGCGACGGCGTGACCGACTCCGGTTACGACGAGGACTGCGACGACGGCGGCACCGCCGATGGCGATGGGTGTTCTTCCCAGTGCAAGGCGGAAGCCGCTCCCGAAAGGGACAACCGGAAGTGCGTGGTTGGGATGAACAAGAAGACCAAGTTCACTGCCGAGGCGCAGGGCAGGAATAACCAGGGTTGCGTGGACTACTATGCGAGGGGGAAGCTCCCGAACTTCGATCCACCAATAGCGGATGTGGAGGAGTGCCTGTCCAGAGACGCGATGGGCAAGCTTGCCAAGCGCGTGACCCAGACCCGTGACTACGATGATGGCAACTGCGTCCCCGATCCGCCTCCTTTCGGCTACACAGGCGCCGACGCCGTGATCGATTCCGCTACGGCGGAGGCAACAGCCTGGATGGCCGACTTGTTCGGAGACGATCTCGACCTGGCACTGGTTACGGAAGGCGAGGACAAGGACGGCTGGAAGTGCCAGAGCCAGGTGGCCAAGAACATCATCAAGATGCTCCACTCGCGGTTCACCGAGTTCATCAGATGCAAGAATTACGGACTCAAGCCCGGCGTCGACCCCGCCGACTCGATCCTTTCCGCTACCGATCTGGAGACGGATTGCTTCCAGGCCATTCGGGATGACGGCAAGGACAAGATCGAGAGGGCGAGCGCCAAGCTGATCAAGAAGGTGCTTGATAAGAGGTGCGCCACCGCTACCACGCCGCTGGGCGAGCTGTTCCCCGGGGCCTGCACCGACGACGACGGCAGCAGCGCCGACTTCAGGATCTGCATCGACAAGCTGCTCGACTGTCGCGCGTGTCGGGTACTCAACGAGGCCGACGGCCTGGATCAGGACTGCGACTTGTTCGACGACGGGCTCGGCAACGGTAGCTGCCGGGCCGGCGATCTGTGCGGCCAGGATGGGGAGTGCACCGTCTTCGCAACCAGTCAAGGATACAGCGGAAACATCGGGGGGCTTGCGGGCGCTGACGCCGAGTGCAACTCCCTGGCCCAGACCGCGGGGCTCGACGGCTCGTTCGTCGCGTGGCTGAGCACGACCAATGCAGATGCCATTGGCAGACTGAATGCGGAATCCGGGCCGTTCTCACGCCCCTCGGGCTGCTATGCGTTGCTGGCGGACGATGTGGACGACCTGACGGATGGCGCCCTCGACAACGGGATCGGCGTGGACGAGAACTGCGGCGTGATACCCGACAACACCGTCCATGCGTGGACGGGGACCACGAAGTTCGGGATGGCATATCAAGAGCCAGAAGGATCCAAGTGCAATGACTGGGCCTACGCGGGGGCGGATTCATCCGCGGTCGTCGGCTGGCCCTACCATTTCGGGGGACCTTGGACGATCGCGCACCTGGATACCTGCGATACGGAGAACCGCATATACTGCGTTGAGCAGTAGACCTCGCCCCGTCAGGTGTGCGGGGTACGGCGCTGACGCCCGGTTCGCGTAGGGGACCGGGCGTTTCGAAAGCGGCCGGGTGATCGAGTGGTCGCACGGTCATCCGCGGAATATCGGCCGAGTTGAGTGCTGCGAACGGCTTGGCGGCGTGTTCTGAAATTACTATCGGGAAGCCGCGTGACGTTCGGCCGAGTTCTGGCACCGCGTGGGATCTGTCACGATCCACCGATGACCGGAAACTCAACGATCCGCTGCGCTACAATGTGATCAACAAGTGGACTCGGTCCGGATCGCCTCGATCAGCGCGAAGAGCGCGGGTGGATGCACGCTGTCCGCGCGGTAGATAATCCCCTCCGTTGCCATCGCGAAGGGGTGACCGAGCGAATTCGCCGTAAGTCTCCCGCTTTCCACCTCGGGTTCTACGATGCCGCGGGGGAGCACTGTCAGGAACTGTCCCTCCAACAGCATGGCTTTGACGAACATCATCGAGCCGGACTGAAGCACCGGCTCGGGCGGTGTCGCGCCCACCTCGTGGTAGGCGAACTCCAACATATCGACTATGGCCTGGTGCCGGTTGGGGAGTATCCATCGTGCCTTGGCGAGCATTTCCACCGGTACCTCCGGCTGCTCGAACGGTCGATAGTCGGGCCGGCAGACGCGAACGAATTCCGTAGGGTTAAGCTCCTCGTGCACGAGACCCTCCGCCCGATGCAGCGGCGGCAGCCCGCTTACGACCGCATCGAGCGCACCCTCACGCACGAGGGCCGTCAGCGTTTCGTAGGTTCCGTCAACGATGTCGATGGATAGGCCGGGTTCTGTGGAGAGCAGCTTCGCCAGCACTGCCGGGAGGAAGTGAATGGCGAAGTTCGCGACCCCCAGGCGCAAGTGGCCGAGGTGTCCGTTCTTGATCGCGTCGATCTCTGCCACTGCCTGCTCTCTCTGGTTGAGCAGTAAGCGGGCGTGCTTGAGGACAGTCGTACCGTAGATCGTCGGCGAGACACCGCGCGGACCGCGCTCGAGCAGCTGCACGCCCAGCTCTGCTTCCAGGTTCTGAATGCTCTTGCTCAGTGCCGGCTGCGAAATGTGTATGGCTCTTGCGGCGCGCAGCATGTTTCCGTGCTCGACTGCCGCAAGTAGGTGACTTATCTGTCGTATGTCCATGAGAGGCTCTTTCAGGGCGAACTATAACTAAAAGTTATACCTCCATCAAGAAATACCATTAGACTGAAATGCCGCCGTCAGTCATAAGCCACGCATGAGAACGCCGATGGGAAGCAAGGCCGCCGAGAGAAGCAATGCTCGGTTCCCGGAGACATCCACATGACGGTGGCGCGCCAACCCTCCTCTCAAAGCCAGGTCGCCATGGTCTTCGACCTCAACAAGTGCATGGGCTGCCAGAGCTGCTCGGTCGCCTGCAAGATGTTGTGGACACGAGGACCGGGAGAGGAGCACCAGTGGTGGTGCACCACGAACACGTTGCCTGGCCGCGGTAGTCCGCGCGACTGGGAGCAGATGGGAGGCGGATATCGTGACGGCGAGTTGGTGCTTGGGCGTGAGCCCACTCGTGAGGAGTTCGGTGGCGGCTGGCAGTTCAACAAGGAAGAAGTCTTTTTCGGCGGCAAGGGACAGTCGGTTCACCTGACACCGACCACCGCCGACGGCAAGCCTCCTGAGTGGGGACCGAACTGGGACGAGGACCAGGGCGCGGGAGAGTTTCCCAACGCTTACTACTTCTACCTGCCGCGCATCTGCAATCATTGCTCGCGGCCTGCCTGTGTCGAAGCCTGTCCTTCGGGCGCCATGTACAAGCGCGAGGAGGACGGGATCGTGCTGCGCGACGAAGACGTCTGTGAAGGTTCGCGCAAGTGCATGCAGGCATGCCCGTACAAGAAGATTTACTTCAATCAGGTGAGCGGGGTCGCGCAGCACTGCAACCTGTGCTTCCCACGGCTCGAGCAGGGAGTGGCGCCGGCCTGCGCGCGTAACTGCCCCGGGCGCATGGTGTTCGTGGGCGTACTGGGAGACGAGCGGGATCCCGTGCATCGACTGGTGCACGAGTGGAAGGTGGCGCTGCCGCTGCACGCGGAGTTCGGCACCGAGCCCAACGTGTTTTACGTGCCTCCACTCTCCTCCTACCGCCTGCGCGAGGACCGCTCGATCGACACCGAGACCATGCGCATTCCGCCCGAGTACCTGGAATCGCTTTTTGGACCGACTGTGCACGAGGTCCTGGCAAAGCTGCAGAGTGAGATCGAGCGGGTGCGCGGCGGCGGCCGTTCGGAGCTGCTCGACACGTTGATCGTCTACGACTGGAAGACGCTGTTCGGGCCGTTCGACAAGGAGCCCGCCGTCGTGGATGCCGTCAGGAAGGCCGGCCAATGAACAGCACTGCAAAGGGGAACGAACGATGACCCGGCCCAACGAGACCAACGCTACCGAAGAGCGTTACCGCGCCAGGATCCAGCAGGAGTGGGAGCGAATCACCTTTGGCACCCACTGTGTGAACTGCCTTCCGGCCGACTGTCTCTTCTACATCTTCGTGAAGGACGGCAAGATCGTGCGAGAAGAAGTCGCCGGTACGGCCGAGCCTGTCGAGCCGGGAGTGCCCGATTTCAATCCGTTGATGTGCCAGAAGGGAATCGCGTGGAGCCAGGAGCTCTACGCTCCGGAGAGGCTCGAGCACCCGCTGCGCCGCGTCGGTGAGCGCGGCGAAGGGCGCTGGGAGCGCATCTCTTGGGATGAGGCGCTGACAGAAACCGCGGACGCCATCCTTGATGCCATAGAGGAGGTCGGCTCGCAGTCGATCGTGATGGAAATGAGCCCGCAGGTCGCTGCAAGCCTGCCGAGTTCGCGCTTTGTGATGGCGCTCGGGGGCGTCGCCTTCGACGTCGATGCAACGATCAACGATTTCCAGACCGGCATGCAGCTTACCTTCGGGAAGTTCTCCTTCGCGCAGTCGATGGACGATAACTTCCACAGCGATCTGACGCTGTTCTGGCACAGCAACCCGGCGCACACGTGGATACCGGGTTACCACTTCTGGCCGGAGGGGCGCTACCGCGGCGCCGAGCAGGTGCTCATCTCTACCGACGTAAGCCCGTCTCACGTTCACGTCGACTATCACGTGCCGGTGCGCCACGGCACGGACGCGGCGCTGGCGCTGGCGATGTGCCAGGTCGTTATCTCCGAGGGGCTCGTCGATTGGGACTTCGCAGCTTCGCAGACCGATCTTTCGCTGCTCGTGCGCACGGATACCGGGGAATTCCTGCGCCAGAGCCACCTGGAGGCAGAAGGAAGAGACGACCGCTTCTTCCACGCTCACCCCGAGCGAGGTGTGATACCCGCGGACCCGGCCAGCCTGCACCTTGATTTCGAGCCGCTCGCCGAAGGAGAGCTCGAGGTAGAAACTCTCGATGCCGGTCGGGTAACGGTAGAGCCCGTGTTCGCCCGACTCAGACGTCGCCTCGATCGCGACTACACGCCGGAGCAAGCCAGCGAGATCTGCGAGGCCAACCCCGACACCATCCGCATGCTCGCCCGCAAGGTCGCCTCGAAGTGCACCCGCATCATTCTGGGAATGAGCGCCGCGAAGTACTACCACGGCGACCTCATG
>PIVZ01001256.1 GCA_003354045.1 bacterium | reverse complement strand
GAGCTGACCGGTGGCTGAGCGCGCGGGACTCCTCGTCCGCGACCTTGGGCGCGCAAGCGCATGCGGGACTCATTGCGCTTGATGTTCCGCTTGATCTTCTTAGCCGAAGTGTACTTCCTCCGACCCAGATTCGGATTGTGCGCCGGTGCCTGGGGACGGCGGACCGGGCTACGGGTGCGACTCCGATGTTGCTTGTTGCGCGGACTGGATCGTGACTCTCGACGCGGGCTGCGGCTCCGACGCCTGTCCTTGCTACGGCTGCGACGCTGAGCCTTGCTGGTGCTACGACGCTGGTCCTTGCTGCTGTGCGGCTCCTGACGAGGGCTGTGACTGGGATGCTGGCTCCGTTCCCGATGGGCCTGCTCCTGTGACGAGTGCGATGTCCGGCTAAAAGCACGCCGGGCATCATGCGTCAGCGGATATTGCTCCTCGTCATCGATCTTCAAGCCGATACTGTCGCTATCGCTGAGCGAGAGAACGTGCTCGTCCGGCGGCGAGTGTGGTTTCGCCGTCGCCTCACCGTCATCGCAGCTGGGCTCGGTGATCTCTCCCGAGCTGCTCGCGTCCTCCGAGTTGGACCTACTCGGCATCGGCGTTGGTACTCGCGCCTTCACTTGCGGTTTCTCCTGACCAGGCGAGTGCGGCGGGTCTCCAAAGATACCCATCATGCGGGGCATCACTTTCGCCGTGCCGCTCGCGCTGCCGGTCACCGCAGGTCCGTCAGCTTTCGGATGGTTCGGGACATCATGCCCCGGCGGTTGCTTATTCGCGGGGG
>PIVZ01001255.1 GCA_003354045.1 bacterium | reverse complement strand
CGCAGGCGAACGGATTGTTGCCGCCGGTGTCCCAGGCGAACAGCGTGTCGAAGTCCGGGCACTGGCAGAGAGTCCAGAGGTTACACCCGTGGCTCGTCTGCGCCATCAACGCGCCGCCGAAGCGTGGTGCCTCGGGATCCATGTTGTACTCTTCCATGACCGCGCACGTGACCGGATCCAGGGCGTATATCATGCCCGAGATGGTGGCGCTCGAGGTGGTCAGCCATAGCCGGTTGTTGCCATTGTCGTAGGCAAAACCGTAGCCGTTGGCCGACGGGTTCGGGCACGAGCCGAAGGAGACGCCGGCGGCGTCACCGACGAACCAGAGCCAGGTCTCGATCTGCTCGCCGTAGTCGGTGGTCTTGTACTGGATCGCAGGGCCCGCCACGAGATCGATCCCGATCGCGCGGCAGGTGGCGAACGGGCAGCCGGTGAACTCTTGCTCCACTGCCAGCGTCGTGGCATTGACGTAGAAGATCGTCCCCGAGTGCGGGTCCGAGGCTCCGAACAACAGGTGCGTGCCGGTGTAGCCACTATCGCGCCAGCCCCAGGTGTCCATTGTCGGCTGCGGGAAGCCACCCAGGTAAAGGCCGGTCTCGTCGTAGAAGTAAATACCATTGTCACCGGCACCATTCGTCTCGTCACCGTCGAAGTCGCCGCCGCCGACCCAGAAGACCCCGGCGTGGAAGCCAAGTCCGGTGCACCAGATGTCGGTCAAGTTGGGACCTGCAACCTCGAAGCTGGTGAGTACAGGAATGTCCGAACGTGAGCCGGAC